>NZ_JBEYYT010000334.1:0-10791 GCF_040645715.1 Spirillospora sp. NPDC046719
GGCGGCCGGCTTGGGCGCCGCGGCGGCGGGGGGCTCGGCCGCGGGCGCGTCCTCGACGTCCGGCGGCGGGCCGGCCGGGCGGCTGGCCCGGCGGCGCGGGCGGGACGTCACGCCCGCGGCGGCGCCGTTCTCGCCGCCGTCTCCGGTCGCGGTCGCGGTGGTCTCTTCGTCAGTGCCTTCGGCGTTGGCCGCATCGGCTTCGTTATCAAGCATCCGGGCAATCTCCCGTCAGGCTCCCGGGCGCGACCGCTCGTTCCGCCAGGGGGCGGTCCGTGCGGTGCGCCGCGCGGGAGCGCTCCGTCAGTCATCGGCGTCGTCACCGCCGGACGGTCGTCCGGTCGTGACGACGAAGTCGTCGGGGGTGCGCCCGCCGTCCCCTGCGGGACCGGTTCCGTGTCGCCACGGCTTCGGTCTCACGATCAGGCGCTGACGGCATCCACGCTCGCGGGGTCCCCGGGGCGCGGCCGCGCGCCGCCGGCCGTGCCGGCGTCGTCGCCGGACGGCAGGCCGGTCTCCCGGTCCGGATCCAGAGGATCCGCGAGGCCACCGGTGGCCGCGTCCAGGGGCCCCTGCGCCAGCCTGGTCACCAGTGGCGGTGACGGCGGCGCGAGGTCGGCGACCTGGCGCAGTCCGGTGAGGATGTCGTCGGGTCGTACGGCCGGTGTGGAATGCCGAACAACCATTCGAAGTATCGCACAAGGGGCATCCGCCGCCTCCGCGGCGCGCCGGTCCAGCTCACAGGAGGACACGGCAGCGCGCACGTCGAACCGGCGCCGCCCCTTCTTCGTGAGGCGCTCGACCTCGATGTTCCCGGCGGCCATGAAGGCGGCCACGGCAGCGGCGGCGGCGTCCTGCGCCACCCCGTCCAGCCGGATCCGCCATTCGGACGCCTCGAGCCGATCGGCGAGCGCGGCCGGCTTGGCCTGCGCGTCGCCGGCGCGTCCCGGCCCGGCCGGCACGACATCCACGATGTCGAGCCCGGGGGGCAGGGCCGCGTCGAGATCGGCCTGCACCCGCGCAGGGTCGCGGGTCTCGGTCAGCCCGATCTCGAGGTACTCCGCCTCACTGGCAACCCCAGTCGCCGCCGCACCCGCGTACGAGATCTTCGGGTGGGGGGTGAATCCGCCGCTGAACGCGACAGGGATCCCGGCGCGCCGCACGGCGCGTTCCACGGCCCGGGAAATGTCGCGGTGGCTCGTGAACCGCAGCCTGCCGCGCTTCGCATAGCGCACGCGCAGGCGCTGGATCACGGGGGCCGGCGCCGGTCCCTCCGGCATGGGTGCCAGGGTTCTGGTCCTTCCTACTCGCGTCGAGTCGAAAAACAAGGTCTCTCTATAGAGTACGGGGCGGCGGGCATCGTTGTGCCGGGCCCGTCCCCCGGACGGCCGCCCCCGCGCATGCCGCGGACCCGAAAAGCCCGATTCCATGGGCGATTCGCGGCCGCGGCGCGCGATGTCAGACGACCGAAAGCGGAAGCAGCTTCCGGCCCGTCGGACCGATCTGGATCTCCGTGCCCATGGTCGGGCACACGCCGCAGTCGTAGCACGGCGTCCAGCGGCAGTCCTCGACCTCGGTCTCGTCGACGGCGTCCTGCCAGTCCTGCCAGAGCCACTCGCGGTCCAGGCCCGCGTCGAGGTGGTCCCAGGGCAGCACCTCGACCTCGTCGCGCTCCCGGACGGTGTACCAGTCGAGGTCCACGGGCTCGCCGGCGAAGGCCTTCTCCGCGCAGGCCGTCCAGCGCTCGTAGGAGAAGTGCTCGCTCCAGCCGTCGAAGCGGCCGCCGTCCTCCCACACCGCGCGGATGACCTTGCCGACGCGGCGGTCGCCGCGCGACAGCAGGCCCTCGACGATGGACGGCTGGCCGTCGTGGTAGCGCAGGCCGATCGCGCGGCCGTACTCCTTGTCGCCGCGCAGCTCGTCCTTGAGGGCCTTGAGGCGGCGGTCGACGGTCTCGTGGTCGCACTGCGCGGCCCACTGGAACGGGGTGTGCGGCTTCGGCACGAACCCGCCGATCGACACCGTGCAGCGGATGTCCTTGCGGCCGGTCGCGTCGCGGCCCGCCTGGATCACCCGCTTGGCCATGCCCGCGATCGCGAGGACGTCCTCGTCCTCCTCGGTGGGCAGCCCGCACATGAAGTACAGCTTGACCTGCCGCCAGCCGTTCTCGTACGCGGTGGTGACGGTGCGGATCAGGTCGTCCTCGGTGACCATCTTGTTGATCACCTTGCGCATCCGCTCGGAGCCGCCCTCCGGCGCGAACGTCAGGCCGGAGCGGCGGCCGCCGCGGGAGAACTCGTTGGCGAGCGTGATGTTGAAGGCGTCCACGCGGGTGGACGGCAGCGACAGCGAGGTGTTGGTGCCCTCGTAGCGGTCGGCGAGGCCCTTGGCGACGTCGCCGATCTCGCTGTGGTCGGCGCTGGACAGGCTGAGCAGCCCGACCTCCTGGAAGCCGGACTCCTTCAGCCCCTGGTCGACCATCTCGCCGATCGTGGTGATCGACCGCTCCCGCACCGGTCGGGTGATCATCCCGGCCTGGCAGAACCGGCAGCCGCGGGTGCAGCCCCGGAAGATCTCCACGCTGAACCGCTCGTGCACCGTCTCCGCCAGCGGCACCAGCGGCTTCTTCGGGTACGGCCACTGGTCGAGGTCCATGACGGTGTGCTTCTCGATCCGCCACGGCACGCCCGGACGGTTCGGCGCGACCCGCTGGATCCGCCCGTCGGGCAGGTACGTCACGTCGTAGAAGCGCGGCACGTACACCCCGCCGGACGCCGCGAGCCGCATCAGCAGCTCGTCGCGGCCGCCGGGCGACCCCTCGCCCTTCCACTCCCGGACGACCTCGGTGATCGCCAGCGCGATCTCCTCGCCGTCGCCGAGCACCGCGGCGTCGACGAAGTCGGCGATCGGCTCGGGGTTGAACGCGGCGTGCCCGCCCGCGACCACGATCGGGTGCTCGTCGGTGCGGTCCGCGGCGTCCAGCGGGATGCCCGCGAGGTCCAGCGCCGTCAGCAGGTTGGTGTAGCCCAGCTCGGTGGAGAACGACACCCCGAACACGTCGAACGCGGCGACCGGCCGGTGCGCGTCCACGGTGAACTGCGGGATGCCGTGCTCGCGCATGACGGCCTCCATGTCGGGCCAGACCGAGTAGGTCCGCTCCGCCAGCACGCCCTCGCGCTCGTTCAGGATCTCGTAGAGGATCTGGACGCCCTGGTTCGGCAGCCCGACCTCGTAGGCGTCCGGGTACATCAGCGCCCACCGGACGTCGGCGCCGTCCCACTCCTTGACCTGCGAGTTCAGCTCACCGCCGACGTACTGAATCGGCTTCTGCACGCTCGGGAGCAGCGGCTCCAGGCGCGGGAAGAGCGACTCGACAGGCATGGCGGTGTCCTCCGTGCTGCGTTCAGGGGATGAGGGCCCAGCCTACCGCCGCGCCCCAGTCGAACGGTCTCAGTCGAACGGGCGGCGGCGGATGTGCACGGCCTGCAGCAGCCCGAAGGCGATCATGTTCGCGAACGTCGCGGAACCGCCGTAGGACACGAACGGCAGCGGCAGGCCGGTGATCGGCATGATGCCGAGCGTCATGCCGACGTTCTCGAACGTCTGGAACGCCAGCCAGCACACCACCCCGGTCGCCACGAGCGTGCCGAACAGGTCGGCGGCCTGGGACGCGATCCGCAGCCCGCGCCACAGCACGACGCCGAGCAGCAGGACGATCACGGCGGCGCCGACGAAGCCGAGCTCCTCCCCCGCGACGGTGAAGATGAAGTCGGTCTGCTGCTCGGGCACGAAGTGCCCGCCGGTCTGCTGGCCGTTGAACAGGCCCTTGCCGAACGGCCCGCCCGAGCCGATCGCGATCCGCGCCTGCTGGGCGTTGTAGCCGGCGCCGCGCGGGTCCGCGGACGGGTCCAGGAACGCGGTGAACCGGTCGATCTGGTACTTCTTCAGCAGCCCGAAGAAGAACACGGCGGCCCCGGCGGCCGCCCCGCCCGCGACGAGCCCGACCAGCCAGCGCTTCTGCGCCCCGGAGACCGCGAGCATGCCCAGCACGACCGCGATGAACACCAGCGTGGTGCCGAGGTCGGGCTGCAGCATGATCAGGACGCCGGGCACCCCGGCGAGGGCCAGCGCGAGCAGCACGTCCCGGCGGCCCGGGCCGATCTCGCCGTCCCTCGGCTCGCCCAGGATCATCGCCAGCAGCACCACCAGGCCGACCTTCGCGAACTCCGACGGCTGGATCTGGAACCCGCCGCCGACGACGATCCACGAGTGCGATCCGTTGATCGTGGAGCCGAGCGGGGTCAGCACCGCCAGCAGGCCGACGCACGCCAGCGCGTACAGGATCGGGACGTAGGCGCGCAGCAGCCGGTAGTCCAGGACGGTGACGACGCCGCCCAGCACGAACCCGATGATCAGGTTCAGGATGTGCCGCTTCAGGAACCCCTCGGGGTCGTCGCCGTGCTCCGCCGCCAGCTGGAACGTCGCGGACCGCACCAGCAGCGCCCCGACCACCGACAGGACCAGCACCGTGACGGTCAGCGGCCAGTCCAGCTTCCGCAGGCCGGCGAGGCGGCCCTGCCACAGGCTCCGGTCGCCGTACCCGCCGACCGACCCGGCTCCCGTGCTGTTCAGCATCGTCCCGCTCCGATCGGCGGCGCGCACCGCCGCGCGCCCACGTGGGTCGCGGCGCCAACAGCAGTCTGCGCGGCGGTCTCGGCGGTCGGCGCGGCGGTCACGGCGCGGTCCCCTGGACGGGCGCCTTCGGCAGGTCGGACGGCAGCTTCCCGTCCGTCAGCAGCGGCTTCTGCTTCTTCGTCCCGTACATGGCCTCCCAGATCTCCCGGACCGCCGGGGCCGCCGTCACGGCGCCCTGCCCGCCCTGGGCGACCATGACGATCACCGCGTAGCGCGGGTGCTTCACCGGGCCGAACGAGGCGAACCACGAGTTGTCGTCCTTGCCGTAGACCTCGGCGGTACCGGTCTTGCCGGCCACGTCGACCGTCTTGAAGTCGAAGCCGTTGAACGCCCCGGCGGCGGTACCGCTCTTGGTGACGCCCGCGAGGCCGCTCCGGATGTAGGCCAGCACCTTCGGGTCGACGGGCAGCTTCGTCGGCGGCGGCGCGGTGATCCGGCGCTCGATGCCGCCGTCCGGGCGCATCACCGCGAGGCCGAGGCGCGGCGTGAACAGCTTGCCGCCGTTGGCGACCGCCGCGTACGCGCGGACGAGCTGCAGCGGCGTGACCAGCACGTCGCCCTGGCCGACCGAGAAGTTCGCGGCGTCACCGGCGCGCCACACGTAGCCGTCGACGCAGTTCTCCGCCGCGACCGCCTTCAGGTACGCGGCGCGCGCGGGGTCGGTCTTCTGCACGTCGGGGAAGCCCGTCTTGGCCGCCTTGCAGTCGCCCTTCTTGGTGGCGTCCCAGTAGTCCTTCTTCCACCCGCGGTCGGGGATGCGGCCGCTCGACTCGCTCGGCAGGTCGATCCCGGTGGGCTTGCCGAACCCGTAGTTGCGGGCCATCTTCACCATCGGGTCCGACGGGTTCTTCTTCGGGTGCATGCCGCCGTCGCGGAGCCACTCCTCGTACGCGAACTTGTAGAACACCGTGTCGCACGACTTCACCAGCGCGGTGTGCAGGCTCATCGAGCCGAGCGCCTCGCCCTCGAAGTTGTGGAACGCGCGGCTGCCGACGTCGAACGACCCGGGGCACTGGTAGGTGCCGTTCAGCGGGTAGCCGTCGCCCACCGCCGCCGCCACCGACGAGACCTTGAAGGTGGAGCCCGGCGCGAACTGGCCCTGGGTGACCCGCGAGATCAGCGGCTCGCCCTTCTTCTTGCCGAGCAGCGCGTCGTACTCGTCCTGGGAGATGCCGCCGGTCCAGATGCTGGGGTCGTAGGTGGGGTAGCTGGCCATCGCGACCATCCGGCCGGTCTGCACGTCCATCACCACGGCGGCGCCCGCGTCGGACGGGTGGCCGCCCTTGCGGCCGTTCTCGATCGCGTGCTTGAGGGCCTTCTCCGCGGCGCCCTGCACGCCCGCGTCGATGCTGGTGACGAGGTTGCCGCCCGGTACGGCCGACTTCTCCTCGGCGGTGCCGGTGACGCGGCCCTGGCTGTCGACCAGCACGCGGCGGAACCCGGGCTCCCCGCGCAGCGCCGCGTCGTACTGGGCCTCCAGCCCGGCGCGGCCGATCAGGTCGACGCCGCTGTAGCCGGTGACCTTCAGGCCCTTGCGCTTGTCGAGCTCCTCCTGGGTGATCGGCTGCAGGTAGCCGAGCACCTGCGCGGCGGCCGCGCCCTCGGGCCGCGGATAATCGCGGACGGCCTGGACCTGCGCGGTCACCCCGGGGAAGTCCTCCTGCCGCTCCATGATCTGGAGGGCGCGCTTCGGGTCGACGTGGTCCTCGACGGGGATCGGCTGGTACGGCGAGCCCGGCCAGCACGGCCGCTTGATGCCGGGGCCGCACAGCCGGATTCGGTTCGCGACGTCCTCGTAGGTGGTGCCGAGGACGCCGGCGAGCCGGTCCATCACGGTCTTGCCGCCGTCCTTCTGCCGCGACAGGGTCGTGCGGTCCACGGACACCACGAGCGCGCTGCGGTTGCGGACGAGCGGGACCCCGCGGTCGTCCAGGATCATGCCGCGGACGGCCGGGACGACGATGTCGCGGGTGCGGTTCTGGTCGGCGAGCTGCTGGTAGTGCGAGCCGTCGAGGATCTGCATGGACCAGAGCCGGCCCATCAGGATCAGCAGCAGCAGCCCGACGAGCACGTACAGGACGACGAGGCGGAAGTGCGTTCTGGGATTCACAGGCCGCCGCCCCGCCCCGACATCGCGCGGTAGCGGGCGGCGGGCACCGACAGGCGGTCCCCGCGGGAGCGATCGCCGCGCTCGTACCTCCGGGTGACGCGCAGCACCGCCCAGACGACGAACGGGCTGGCGACCACGTCGTAGCCGACCTGCAGCGGCACCATGCTCGACACGGTGTCCCACTGGGCGCGCGGATCGCCGAGGATCATGCCGGTGACCGCGTACAGGACCGTGCCCGCGAGGGCGCCGGCGGCGACCGCGAAGAACGGCACGACCGTCTGCCGGTCCATCTCGGCGGACGCGATGCCGCACAGGTAGCCGATGAGGCAGTAGACGAGCGCGTACCGGCCGATGGTGTGGTCGGCGGGCGGGATGATGTCGGCGGCGAGGCCCGCGAGGAACCCGGTGACCATGCCGGTCATCGAGCCGAAGACGAGCGCGAGCGCCACCACCGCCAGCAGCACCAGGTCGGGCTGCACCCCGCCGGGCAGCGGCAGCCGGTTGGCCACCGACACCTGCAGGACCAGCACGGCCACGATCACCAGCACGGTGGTGAGGACGCGGCCCGTCTGCGACGTCTCCGGTGGGTTCAGCACGTCATCCCCCCGAGCTCGGGTTCGCGGACGGGGTGGCGGTGCCGTCCGCTTCGGTCTTGGGTCCCTTCTTGCCCTTCTTCTTCTTGCCGGGCGAGCCGCTGGGGGACGGCGTCGCGCTCGGGCTCGGCGAGGGCGGGGGGCTGGGTCTCGCGGGCAGCACCGCGTCGCGCGGGTCGGTCTTCGGCGGGGCCACCACCACGGCGACCACGTCGAGGCTGGTGAAGTGGACGAACGGCTTGACGTAGGCGGTGCGGGTCAGCCCGCCGGACGCGGCGTCGATGCGCTCCACGGTGCCGATCGGGACGCCCGGCACGTACGGGCGCTCGCCCTGCGAGCCGAGCGTGACGAGCCGCTGCCCGACCCGCATCGGCGCGCTGGCGTCCAGCAGCTGGAAGCGCAGCGGGGTGGCGCCGCCGCCGAGGCCGCGCCGCCCGGCGCCCTGCACGATGCCGATCTCCTTGGAGTCCTCCAGGCGGGACCCGACGGAGGAGGTCTGGTCGGTGGCGAGCAGCACGGTCGCGGTGGCGGGGCCGACCCGGGTGACCCGGCCGACGAGCCCGTCCGCGCTCATCACGGTCATGTCGGGGCGGACGCCGCTGCTGCTGCCCGCGTCGATGGTGACGGTGTCCTCGAAGCCCTGGCCGGCGGAGATCACCTGCGCGGCGAGGATCTTGTAGCCGCCCATCCCGGCGGTGCCGAGCAGCCGCTGCAGCTGCGCGGAGCGGCCCTGGTCCAGCCGGGTGGAGCGCAGCTGCTCGCGCAGCCGCTGGTTGTCGCGGGCGAGCCGGTCGGCGCGGCGCTTCTCGCCGGGCGCGTCGGTGATCGCGCCGAAGGTGTTGCCGACGGGCCGCACCACCGACGCCGACGCCCGCTCCACCGGCCCGAACACGGTCGCGCCGAGGCTCCTCAGCCCGCTGAGCGGCGAGTGGTCCCCGCCGCGGTAGTCCACGGTGATCATCGCGAGGGCCGCGACGAGCAGCACGCCGAGGACCGCGCGGGTGCGCCGGGTGTCCTTCACCCACCGACCTCCGGATTCTCTGGTCGCCGCCGGGAGTTCAGTGCCGCGACTCCGGCACGAGGACCTGCCGGAGCGACTCGAAGTCCTCGACGCACTTGCCGGTGCCGAGCACGACCGAGTCGAGCGGGTTGTCCACCAGGTGGATCGGCATGCCGGTCTCCTCGCGGAGCCGCTCGTCCAGGTTCTTCAGCAGCGCGCCGCCGCCCGTCAGGGCGATCCCGCGGTCCATGATGTCGCCGGAGAGCTCCGGCGGGCACTTGTCGAGCGTGGTCTTCACCGCGTCCACGACGGCGTTGACCGGTTCCTCGATCGCCCGCCTGACCTCCTCGGCGGAGATCACGACGGTCTTGGGCAGCCCGCTGACGAGGTCGCGGCCGCGGATCTCGGCGTGCGGCTCCTCGTCGCCGCCGGGATAGGCGGACCCGATCGCCATCTTGATCTCCTCGGCGGTCCTTTCCCCGAGCATCAGCGAGTACTCCTTCTTGGAGAAGGAGATGACCGCCTGGTCCAGCTCGTCGCCGCCGACCCGCACCGACTGGCTCGTCACGATGCCGCCGAGCGAGATGATCGCGACCTCGGTGGTGCCGCCGCCGATGTCGACCACCATGTTGCCGGTCGGCTCGTAGACGGGCAGCCCGGCGCCGATCGCGGCGGCCATGGGCTCCTCGATGATGTACACGCGGCGGGCCCCGGCCTGGTAGCCGGCGTCCTTGACGGCGCGCTGCTCCACTCCGGTGATCCCGCTCGGCACGGCCACCACGATGCGCGGCTTGGCGAAGTGCCGGCGTTTGTGGACCTTCTGGATGAAGTACCGGAGCATCCGCTCGGTGACGTCGAAGTCGGCGATGACACCGTCCTTGAGCGGGCGGACCGCCACGATGTTGCCGGGCGTGCGGCCGATCATCCGCTTGGCCTCGATGCCCACCGCGACGATCTTGCCGGTGTTGGTGTTGATCGCGACCACGGACGGCTCGTTGAGGACGATGCCGCGCCCCCGCACGTACACGAGCGTGTTGGCGGTACCAAGGTCGACCGCCATGTCACGGCCGAGAAACGACAGCTTGTTACCCATGAAGAAAGGGAGCCCTTCATGATTGTCGGGCGTGTATAGCGGCGCGTCCATCGTAACGTGCGGGCGCGCTCGCAGGCAGTCGCCCCCGCTCCGCGCGTCGCCCAAAAAACGGGTCCTGAGCAGCCCGCTTTTAGCTAAAGCACGCGGGCCGGAAACCTCCGGCCCGCGTGTCGTGCGCGACCCGTCCCGCGGGCACGGGGATGCCCGCGGCCGGTGGGCCGTTTCGCGCGGAGCGGCTGCGCGGCGGGAAACGGTCTGCCGGCCGTGACGGGGTTCCAGGGGTCGCCCCCTGGGGGAATTCAGCCGAGCTCGGGGAAGAAGAGCTTGATCTCGCGCTCGGCGGAGTAGGTGGAGTCGGAGCCGTGGACGATGTTCTCGCCGATCTCCAGGGCGAAGTCGCCGCGGATGGTGCCGGGCGTGGCGCTGACCGGGTCGGTGGCGCCGGCCAGGGCGCGGAACGCCTCGATGGCGCGCGGGCCCTCGACGACCATGGCGACGAGCGGGCCGCCGGTGATGAACTCGACCAGCTCGCCGAAGAACGGCTTGTCGGCGTGCTCCTCGTAGTGGGTCTCGGCGGTCTCGCGGGCGAGCGTGCGCAGTTCGAGCGCGACGAGCGTCAGGCCCTTGCGCTCGATCCGGGAGATGACCTCGCCGACGACGCCGCGCCGGACACCGTCGGGCTTGACCAGGACGAGAGTGCGCTCGGACACGTGTGTTTCTCCTTGAGGAATTCAGATTGGGTGAGCGCGCGAATCCTACCCGGCTTCGGGGGCCGGAGCGGATTCGGCGACGCGGCCGTGCCGGAGCGCGGTGCCGCCGCCCCGCTCGAAGGCGCCGCCGTGCCGTTCGGCGGCGCGCGCGTGGCGGGCGATGAGGCGCAGGGTGAGGGCGGCGAGCAGGACGGCCGCCGCGCCGGCGATGAGGAGCCAGGCGCGGTAGCCGTCGGCGAGCGCGTCGAGGCGTCCCGCGCCGGTGAGCGCGCGGATTCGCCGCAGCCGGTCCGCCTGCAGCGAGAGGACGCAGAGCTGTCCGGCGAGGACGGCGGGGAAGCACAGGGAGAGGCCGACCAGCGCGGCGCCGACGTGCGCGTCGCGCAGCGAGGCGGCGAGCGCCAAGCCGGCGCCGGTGCCGAGCGGGACGAGCAGGACGACCGGCGTCCAGCGCCCGGTGGGGCCGGCGGCGAGCGCCAGGCCGATGCCGGCGGCCATCAGGGCGTAGCCGGCCATGACGGCAGCGCGGGGGCGCGCGCGGGTCGCCGCGAGCGCGCCGGTCACCGTCGCCGCCGCCGCCGGGGGGGCCGGGC
>NZ_JBEYYT010000335.1:0-10780 GCF_040645715.1 Spirillospora sp. NPDC046719
AACGACACCATCCCGCCACGCCCGGCCAGACCGCGCGCGATGGCCTGGCTCCGCAACGCCACCACCCGCGCCGCATCCTCCAACGACAACGCCCCGGCTACGTGCGCGGCGGCGATCTCACCTTGCGAATGCCCCACCACCGCGTCAGGACGGACACCGAACGACTCCCACAACCGGGCCAGGGCCACGTTCACCGCGAACGACACGGGCTGCACAACGTCCACCCGCTCCAGCGGGCCGGTGAGCGCCTCCTCGAACGACCAGTCCACGTACGGCTCCAGGGCCGCTCCCACCTCCGCCAGCGCATCGGCGAAGACCGGGGACGCGCCGGCCAGTTCTTCCGCCATCCCGGCCCACTGCGCTCCCTGGCCGGGGAAGACGAAGACGGTCTTGCCGGTGACGTTCGCCGTCCCGGTGACGGCGGCCGGGGCCGGAGCGCCCTGGGCCAGCGCTTCGAGTGCGGCCGCGGCCTCCTCCCGGTCGGCCGCGACGACGACCGCGCGCTCGTCCAGCGGGGCGCGGGCGGTGGCCAGGGCGTGCCCGATATCGGCAGCCGTGAGGTCCCCGCGGTCCGCGACGAACGAGGCGAGCCGCGCGGCCTGCGCCCGCAGCGCTCGCGCGCCGCGCGCGGAGACCGGCCACACCACGGCGGCGGGCTCCTCGTCCGGAGCGGAGGCGTCCGCGACGGCGCCGGGGGCCTCTTCGATGATCACGTGGGCGTTGGTGCCGCTCACCCCGAACGACGACACCCCCGCCCGGCGGGGCCGATCGGCCTGGGGCCAGTCGCGCGTCTCGTCCAGCAGCCGCACGCCGCCCGCCGACCAGTCGACCTCCGACGTCGGCTCCTCCGCGTGCAGGGTCCGGGGCAGCACGCCGTGGCGCAGCGCCTGCACCATCTTGATCACGCCCGCCGCGCCCGCCGCCGCCTGGGTGTGGCCGATGTTCGACTTGACCGATCCCAGCCACAGCGGCCGGTCGTCGGGGCGGTCCCGGCCGTAGGTCGCCAGCAGCGCCTGCGCTTCGATCGGATCGCCCAGCCGCGTGCCCGTGCCGTGCGCCTCCACGGCGTCGATCTCGGCGCCCGTCAGGCCCGCGCCGGCGAGCGCCTGCCGGATCACCCGCTCCTGCGACGGCCCGTTCGGCGCGGTCAGGCCGTTGGACGCGCCGTCCTGGTTGATCGCCGACCCGCGCACCACCGCCAGCACCTCGTGGCCGTTGCGGCGCGCATCCGACAACCGCTCCAGCACCAGGACGCCGACGCCCTCCGACATGCCGAAGCCGTCGGCGGACTCCGCGAACGCCTTGCAGCGCCCGTCGGCGGCCAGCCCGCGCTGCCGGCTGAAGCCGATGATGCCCTCCAGCGTGGACATGACCGACACCCCGCCCGCCAGCGCCAGCGAGGACTCCCCCGACCGCAGCGACTGCGCCGCCAGATGCAACGCCACCAGCGACGACGAGCACGCCGTGTCGACCGTCACCGCCGGACCCTCGAAGCCCAGCGTGTAGGACACGCGGCCGGTCAGCACGCTCGCCGCGTTCCCGGTGACGAGGTATCCCTCGTCCGCCCGGCCGCGCGCCCCGCCGGTCCCGTAGTCCTGGCCGTGCGTCCCGACGAAGACGCCGGTAGGCGTTCCGCGCAGGGACGTCGGGTCGACCCCCGCGCGTTCGAGGGCCTCCCACGACACCTCCAGCAGCAGCCGCTGCTGCGGATCCATCGCCAGCGCCTCGCGGGGGTTGATGCCGAAGAAGCCCGCGTCGAAGTCGGCCGCGCCGCGCAGGAAACCGCCGCCCCGCACGTAGGTTCCGCCGGGCGCGTCGGGATCGGGGTCGTGGACGCCGTCGAGGTCCCAGCCGCGATCCGTCGGGAAGCCGGCGATGGCGTCGCCGCCCTCGGCGACGAAGCTCCAGAGGTCCTCGGGCGAGTCCACGTCGCCCGGGAAGCGGCACGCCATGGCGACGATGGCGATGGCGTCCCCGTCCGGACCGGGCGTAGTGGTCGGCGCCGCCGCTGCCTCGGGCGATGTCCCGGACAGTTCGGTTCGCAGCCGCTCGGCGAGGCGGGCGGGTGTCGGGTGGTCGAACACCAGGGTCGCGGGCAGGCGCAGGCCGGTGGCCTCGGACAGCCGGTTGCGCAGCTCGACCGCCGTGAGCGAGTCGAGACCGAGGTCCTTGAAGGCGCGTCCGGGCTCGACGGCGTCGGCGCCGCTGTGCCCGAGCACGGCGGCGGCCGTCGCGCGGACGACGTCGAGCAGGTCGGCGGGCGCGGCCGCGTCCGGGCCGGCGGACGCCGCCGCCTCCGGCCGCCGGGGCCGGGCGGGTGCCAGGGCGCGCAGCAGCGGGGGCGCCTCCCCGGCGGCGCGGACGGCCGCGAGGTCCAGCCGGATCGGCACCAGCGCCGGCCGGTCGCTCTCCAGCGCGGCGTCGAACAGCGCCAGGCCCTCTTCGGCGGTCAGCGGGCGCGTACCGGAGCGGGCCATCCGCGCCAGGTCCGTGCCGGAGAGGCGGCCGCCCATTCCGGCTGCGCCGCCCCACAGTCCCCACGCAAGGGAGACCGCGGGAAGGCCCTGCTCGCGGCGGTGCCGGGCGAGCGCGTCGAGGAAGGCGTTCCCCGCCGCGTAGTTGCCCTGCCCGGGACTGCCGAAGGTGGAGGACGCCGACGAGTACAGGACGAAGGCGGCCAGGTCGAGGTCTCTGGTGAGTTCGTGCAGATGCCAGGCTCCGTCCACCTTCGGCGCCAGGGCGGCGTCCCATTCCTGCGGGCCGAGCGAGGCCAGGACGCCGTCGGCGACGACCCCGGCCGCGTGCACGACCCCGGTCAGGCGGTCCGCGACCTGCCCGACGGCCTCGGCGAGGGCGGCCCGGTCGGCCACGTCGGCGGCGACGGATCGCACCTCCGCCCCGAGATCGGACAGTTCCCGGACCCATTCGGCGGGGGCGCCCGTCCGGGACAGCAGGACCAGCTCCGCGACGCCGTGCGCCCGCACCAGGTGCTCGGCGACGAGGCGGCCGAGACCGCCCGTCGCGCCCGTCACCAGCACGGTCCCGCCGGCCAGCCGCGACCGCTCCGGCCGGGCCGGGAGCGGCGCGCGGGCCAGCCGCGGCACGAGGACGCGCCCGTCGCGCACCGCGATCTGCGGTTCTTCGGGGATCAGCGGCAGCGCGGCGGCGACCGGCCCCTCACCGGGATCGTCGGTGACCAGGGAGGCGAACAGGCCGGGGTGCTCGGACTGCGCGCTGCGGAGCAGGCCCCGCACCGCCTCGTGCGCCGGGTCGTCCGGCGAGGTGACCACCAGGAGGCGGGCGGACGCGGCGCGCGGGCCGTCCGGCCAGTCGCGCAGCAGGCGCAGGGTCTCCCACCCCACCGCGCGGACGCGCTCGGGCAGGGGCCGCCCGGCGTCACCGCTCCCGACGCGGTGGACGACGACGTCCGGCGCCGCGTGCCCGGCCTTCCCCGCCGGGACCCACGCGACCTCGAACAACCGGTCGCGCGCCCCGCCCGCCGCGAACCGGCCGGGGTCGAGCGGGCGCAGCGCGAGCGACTCGACGCCGACCACGGGGACGCCCGACGGGTCCGCGGCGCTGATGGCCACGGTGTCGGGCCCGGTCGCGGTCAGGTGGACGCGCAGTGCGCGGGCACCGGTCGCGTGCAGGCGCACGCCGGACCAGGAGAAGGCGAGGCGCGGCCGGTCGGGGTCGGGCAGCAGCGCCGCGGCGGCGATCGGGTGCAGGGCCGCGTCGAGCAGCGCGGGATGCAGGCCGAACCCGTCCGGGTCGGCCTCCTCCGGCAGCCGGAGCTCGGCCCACGCCTCCCCGTCGCCCGCCCAGACGGCCTGGACGGCGCGGAAGGCGGGACCGTACTCGACGTTGAGGCTCTCGTAGAAGCCGTCGAGGTCCAGAGGGCGCGCGTCGGCAGGCGGTGGCCAGGGGACGGCGGCGCCCGGCCGGTCGTCCTCTCCGAGCGTCGCGGTGGCGTTCTCGGTCCACTCCCCGTCGGGCCCGCTGCGGGTGTGGACGCGGACGGACCGCTCCTCCACTCGGACCTGGACGTCGAGCGCCCCGCCCTCGGGCAGCACGATCGGCGTCGAGCCGGTGAGCTCGGCGACGGCCGGGGCGCCGCGCAGGGCGCCGATGTGGTGGAGGACGTCCAGGAGCGCGGTGCCCGGCAGCAGCACGGCCCCGGCCACCCGATGGTCGGCGAGCCAGGGGTGGTCGCGTTCGGTCAGCCGCCCGGTGAACACCGCGCCGCCGGAGCCGGCGAGCGGGACGACCGCGTCGAGCAGCGGATGGCCCGCGGGCTCGGGCCCGGCCGCCGGGCCGTGGGCGGGTAGGAGCCAGTACCGCTCGCGCTGGAACGCGTACGTCGGGAGCGCGACCCGCCGCGGGTCGGATCCGGCGAAGACCGCCGTCCAGTCGACCGGCACGCCGCGCACGTGGAGTTCGGCGAGGGAGAGCAGGAAGCGCCGCAGGCCGCCGTCGTCGCGGCGCAGCGTCCCGACCGCCACGGACGGTTCCGTGACGATCTCCGCGATGCTCGGCACCAGGACGGGATGGGCGCTGACCTCGACGAACGTCCGGAACCCGTCCTCCGTCAGCGCTTGCACCGCATCGGCGAAACGGACTTGCCGCCGCAGGTTGCGATACCAGTAGCCGCCGTCGAGTTCGGTGGTGTCCAGCCAGCGTCCCTCCACCGTGGAGAAGAACGGCACCTTCGATGCTCGCGGAGCGATCCCGTCCAGTAGGTCCGCCAGCTCGGCTTCGATCGCCTCCACGTGCGAGGTGTGCGAGGCGTAATCCACCGGGATCCGCCGCACCCGCACACCCTCGGCCTCAGCCCGAAGAATGAGGTCGTCCAGCGCACCCGGCTCACCCGCGACCACCACCGACCCCGGCCCGTTGACCGCCGCGACCTCCAACCCACCGGCCAACCACGACGAAGCCTCCTCGACCGGCACCGCCAACGACACCATCCCGCCACGCCCGGCCAGACCGCGCGCGATGGCCTGGCTCCGCAACGCCACCACCCGCGCCGCATCCTCCAACGACAACGCCCCAGCCACGCACGCCGCCGCGATCTCACCCTGCGAATGCCCCACCACCGCGTCAGGACGGACGCCGTGCGCGCGCCAGACCTCGGCGAGCGCCACCATGACCGCGAAGGCGACCGGCTGCACGACGTCCACGCGGTCCAGCGGCCCGCGCAGCGCCTCGGTGAGCGACCAGTCCACGTGGGCGGCGAGCGCGTCGGCGCATTCGGCCAGCCGGGCCGCGAAGACGGGGGACGTCTCCAGCAGTTCCGCGCCCATGCCCGCCCACTGCGTCCCCTGCCCGGGGAAGACGAACACCGTCCTGCCGTCGACGTCGGCGACGCCGGACACGACGGTCGGCGCCGGCTCGTCCGCAGCTAGCGCGCCGAGGCCGGCGAGCGCCTCGTTCCGGTCGGCCGCCACGACCACGGCGCGGTGGTGGAGCACGGCGCGGGCGGTGGCCAGCGAGGACCCGAGGTCGGCCGGCCGCGTCTCGGGGCGTGCGAGCATGTCGTCCCGCAGCCGCTCCGCCTGCGCGCGCAGCGCCGGGACGGCGCGGGCCGAGACCGGCAGGACCACCGCCTCCGGATCGGGCGCCAGGGCATCGGCGGCGGGCGCGGCGTCCGGCCCCTGTTCGATGATCACGTGGGCGTTGGTGCCGCTCACCCCGAACGACGACACCCCCGCCCGGCGCGGCCGGTCCACCTCGGGCCACGCGCGCGCCTCGGTCAGCAGCCGCACACCGCCCGCCGACCAGTCCACCTGCGTGCTCGGCGCGTCCACGTGCAAGGTCTGGGGCAGCACACCGTGGCGCAGCGCCTGCACCATCTTGATCACACCGGCCACGCCCGCCGCCGCCTGCGCGTGCCCGATGTTCGACTTCAACGACCCCAGCCACAACGGCTGATCGGCGGGACGGTCCCGACCGTAGGTCGCCAGCAGCGCCCGCGCCTCGATCGGATCCCCCAGCCGCGTCCCCGTCCCATGACCCTCGACGGCATCGACATCGGCGGCGCTCAGACCCGCATTGGCCAGCGCCTGCCCGATCACCCGCTCCTGCGAAGGCCCGTTCGGCGCCGTCAGACCATTCGATCCACCATCCTGGTTCACCGCCGAACCCCGCACCACCGCCAGCACCTCATGACCATTGCGGCGCGCATCCGACAACCGCTCCAGCACCAGCACGCCGACGCCCTCGGACCAGCCCGTCCCGTCGGCGGCCTCGGCGAACGCCTTGCACCGGCCGTCGGCGGCGAGGGCGCCCTGGCGGGTGAACTCGACGAACGAGGTGGGCCGGGCCATCACCGCCACTCCCCCGGCCAGGGCGAGCGAGGACTCCCCCGACCGCAGCGACTGCGCCGCCAGATGCAACGCCACCAGCGACGACGAGCACGCCGTATCGACCGTCACCGCGGGACCCTCGAAGCCCAGCGTGTAGGACACGCGGCCGGAGGCGACGCTGCCGGAGTTGCCGGTGCCGAGGTAGCCCTCAAGGTCGGCGGGCACCTCGGCGAGGTCGGTGGCGTAGTCGTGGTACATCAGGCCAGAGAAGACCCCGATGTCGCGGCCCCGCAGGGACGTCGGGTCGATGCCCGCGCGTTCCAGGGCCTCCCACGACACCTCCAGCAGCAGCCGCTGCTGCGGATCCATGGCCAGCGCCTCGCGCGGGGAGATCCCGAAGAAGCCCGCGTCGAAGTCACCGGCGTCGTGGAGGAATCCGCCGTGCCGGGTGGCGGTCCGCAGGGAGTCGACGTCCCAGCCGCGATCGGCGGGGAACTCCGTGATGGCCTCGCCGCCGTCGGCGACGAGCCGCCACAGGTCCTCCGGCGAGGCGATCCCGCCCGGCAGGCGGCAGGCCATGCCGACGATCGCGACGGGCTCGCCGGACAGGGCGTGCGGCACGGCCGCGTCCCGGGTGGCGGGCTCGGCGAGCAGCGCCGCCCGCAGGTGGCGCGCGACGGCGAGCGGGGTCGGATGGTCGAAGGCGAGCGTGGCGGGCAGCGGCAGCCCGCAGGCGGCGGCCAGCCGGTCGCGCAGGGCGACGGCGGTCAGCGAGGTGAGCCCGAGGTCGCGGAACGCCGCGTCGGCCGGGAGGTCGCCGCGAGCTTCGAGCAGGTCGGCGACCGCCGTCCGGACCAGGTCCGTCAGCAGCCGGTCGCGGTCGGCCCGGCCGGGCAGGTCCAGCAGCCGGCGGCGCAGGTCCGCGGCCGCGCCGTCGTCCGCGGCCACCGGACGGGCCGGGGCCTCGATCAGATCGCGCAGGGGGGCCGGGACCCCGTCGGCGCGCACCGCCGCCGGGTCGAGGCGGAAGGCGGCGAGGCAGGTCTCCTCCGAGGCGAGGGCCGCGTCCAGCGCCGACATGCGGGCCCGGGCCGTCAGACGCCCGACGCCCGGCGGCGGCGGACGGTCGTCGCCCTCGACGGGTCCCAGGGCCAAGGACAGCGCGGGCAGCCCGCCGGCCGCGCGGCGGCGGGCCAGCGCGTCGAAGGAGGCGCCGAGGGCGGCCTCCTCCTCCCCCTCGCGTCCTGCGGCTCCGAGCAGTCCCGTGGCGGGGGACAGCAGCACAAACGCGTCGAGGTCGTGGGCCGCGGTCAGCTCGGAGAGGTTCACCGCCCCCGCCTGGGCGGCCTCGGGGTCCCGTCCGCCGGGCGCGTGGACGACGGCACCGATCGGGCCGCTCGCGGCGAGCAGTGCGACGAGGGCGTCCCGGTCGGCGGCGTCGTCGGCGATGGTGGCGACATCGGCTCCGTGGGCCACGGCCAGGTGGCGGGCAACGGCCGCGCCGAGTTCGCCGTCGGCGCCGGTGACGAGCACGGTCCGGCCGGCCCCGATCGGACCGCGCGGGGACGCGTCCGGCGGCGCGGCGGCACGGACGGCGCGCGGCACCAGGAGGACCCCCGAGCGGACGGCCGCCTGCGGTTCCCCCGCGGACAGCGCCTCGGCCGCCCACCGCTCCGGGTCGGCCCCGGAGTCCAGGTCGAGCAGCGTGAACCGGCCCGGGTTCGCGGCCTGAACGCCGCGCACCGCCGCCCACACGGCCGCCTGGGCGTCGTCGACCGCGGTGCCGGTTCCCTCCGCGGTGACCGCCCCGCGGGTGACGACGACCCGGTGGGCGCCCGCCACGCCGTCGCCCGCCGCCCAGGCCGCGAGCCGGGCGGAGAGCTCGCCTGCGTCCGTGTCCGCCGAGGTCACCACCAGTTCGGGCCGCGCGTCTCCCGTGCCGGAGCGGCCCGGCACCGAAGGAAGCGGGATCCAGTCCAGGCGGAACAGCGACTCGTGGCGCCCGCCGCCCGTCGCGCGCAGCCGGGCGGGACGCTCCAGCAGCAGGCGGCGCGCGACCTTGCCGGAGGCCGTGCGCGGGACCTCGGCTATCTCGTACAGCTCCTCGGGCACCTTGAAGTAGGCGAGGCGCTCCCGGCAGGCCGCGAACAGCGCCTCGGGGTCCAGTCCCTCGGGCCCCGGCACGACGAAGGCCACCGGAACCTCTCCGAGCACCTCGTGCGGACGGCCCGCCACCGCGACGTCCGCGACGCCGGGCCGCCCACGCAGGACCTCCTCCACCTCGCCGGGGTGGATGTTCTCCCCGCCCCGGATGATGAGCTCCTTGATCCGGCCGGTGATGGTGAAGTAGCCGGCGGCGTCGCGCCGGGCCAGGTCGCCGGTCCGGTACCAGCCGTCGCGGAACGCCTCGGCGGTCTCCTCCGGCCGGCCGTGGTACCCGACCATCACGCTCGGGCCGCGGACCCAGACCTCGCCCTCCTCCTCCGCCCCGACGTCGGTGCCGGTCTCGGGATCCACCAGCCGCACGCCGAGCCCCGGCACGGGCAGCCCGCACGACCCTTCGACGCGGGCGCCCGTCGGCCAGTTGATGGTGATCGACCCGCACGTCTCGGTGCTGCCGTAGGCGTCCAGCAGCGGCGCGCCGAAGGCCTCCTCGAACGCGCGGCGCAGCGCCGCCGTGGTGACCGCGCCGCCGACCAGGCACATGCGCAGGTGCGGCGCCGTGAAACCCTCCTCGCGCGCGGCCCGGACGAGATGGTGGTACATCGTCGGGACGCCCGCGAGGAAGGTGCTGTCGTCCTCGCGGAGCGCGCCGAGCACCTCGCCCGCGCTGAAGCCGTCCAGGATGCGGGCGGTCGCGCCGACCGCGGTGACGGCGAGCACGCACGCGATGTGCGAGAGGCTGTGGAACAGCGGCAGCGGCCACAGCACGCGGTCGTCGGCGGACAGGCCGGGGACGGGCACGTAGCAGGCGGCGACCGACCACAGGCAGTTGCGCTGGGTGGAGACGACGCCCTTGGGCCGTCCGGTGGTTCCGGAGGTGTAGAGCATCCACGCCGGCTCGTCCAGGCCGAGGTCGTCGCGGGCGGGCGTGCCGGGCTCGGTGCCGGCGAGCGACTCGAAGGGCACCGCCGCGGGCAGCGCCTCGGGCGGCGCGTCGCCGGTGACCACGACGGCGACGTCCGGCCGCCCGGCCAGCACCCGGGCCAGCGGCGCGGCGTGCGCCGGGTCGGTGATCACCAGCCGGGCGCCGCTGTCGTCCAGCAGGTAGGCCAGCTCGGCCTCGGTGACGCGCGGGTTCACCGGGACGCCGATCGCGCCCGCCCGGACCAGGGCCAGGTAGCCCTCCACCGTCTCGACGCGGTTGCCGAGCAGGAGGGCCGCGCGGTCGCCGGGCTGCAGCCGGCGTTCCGCGAGATGGCCCGCGAGGCGGCGGGTCCGCGTGTCCAGTTCGGCGTAGGTGACGCCGCGCCGGGCGTCCCGGAAAGCGATCTTCCGGGGCGCCCGGCGGGCGTGCTCGTCCAGCAATTCGGGCAGTGGCCGAATCAGCTCCGTGCGCAGCATTCCGGCGCATCCCCCAATGCGAAGTGACGGTGCGGAACCGCCCGCAAGAAATGTGCCGGCGGCTGCGCCCAGTCTCATCAAGGAATGGTCGGGACAATCCCCTAACCGCCCCCCTAAGGTTCCTTACTCACGTCCGGACCGGGGGACGGGGCGGGGTCAGCAGGCCGAGCAGGTCGGCGGGGCTGCGCAGCACCGCGTCCGGCCGTTCGGCCAGCAGCGGCGCGGGGTCGCTCTCGCCCCACAGCGCGGCGATCGCGCCGACGCCGGCGGCCCGGGCGCTGCGCAGGTCGGTGACGGCGTCGCCGACCATCACCGACTCGTCCGGGCGGGCGCCGAGCAGGCCGAGGGCGCGCTCGACGATGTCGGGCGCGGGTTTGGGCCGTGCCACCTCGTCCGAGCCGATCACGTGCTCGAAGTACCCGGCGATGCCGAGGACGGCGAGCAGCGAGCGCGCCCGGGGCCCGCTCTTGCCGGTCGCGACGGCGAGCCGCAGGCCGCGCCGGCGCAGCCCGGCCAGCAGCGGCCCGACGCCCTCGAAG
This sequence comes from Spirillospora sp. NPDC046719, assembly GCF_040645715.1. Taxonomy (NCBI): domain Bacteria; kingdom Bacillati; phylum Actinomycetota; class Actinomycetes; order Streptosporangiales; family Thermomonosporaceae; genus Spirillospora; species Spirillospora sp. NPDC046719. Next base: position 10,409 of record NZ_JBEYYT010000335.1, read on the forward strand.
ACGGTGACCTCGCCGGCGAGCCGGTAGCTCTCCCGGACGAACGGCTCCTCGATCTCGGGCGGCAGGCCCATGATCCGCATGATGTCGGGGAAGTAGCGGCCGAGGTGCCGGCTGTACTCCTCGAAGGGCGCCGGGCCGTCGCCCATCACCTCGGCGTAGGCCGTCTGGAACGCCCGGCGCATCACGTCGAAGCTGTCGACGATGACGCCGTCCAGGTCGAAGATCACCGCGCGCACCGCGGGGCGGCCCCTGACGCCGTCAGACATGGCCCGCCCCCGCCGCCACCGGCGTCCGGGCCGCGGGCCGGGCCGAGTCGTACAGCCGGCCGATCGCCGCGATCATCTCCCGGGCGCGGGCGACCGCGGCGCCGCG
>NZ_JBEYYT010000336.1:0-10726 GCF_040645715.1 Spirillospora sp. NPDC046719
GCTGCTGGCGGCGCGGCGCGGTGTGCTGTGCCCGTCGGGGAAGGACGCGGGGACGGTCGCGCTCCAACTGGCCGCCGGCCCCGGCACGCCCGTCTACCTGGACGCGCTCGCGCACCCGTCGCTGTGGACGGGCGCGCGGGCGGCCGGCGCCGGCACGGTCCGCTTCCACCACAACGACCTGGCCGACCTGCGCCGCCGCGTCGAGGCGGGCGGTCCCGGGGTGATCTGCGTGGACGCGGTCTACGGCACCGACGGGTCGGTGTGCCCGCTGAACGGCCTGGTGGAGATCGCCGAAAAGCACGGGTGCCTGCTGGTCGTGGACGAGTCGCACGCGATCGGCGTCCGGGGGGCGCGCGGCGAGGGCCTCGTGGGCGAATTGGGGCTGACGGGCCGGGTCGCCTTTCGCACCGCCGGTCTCGGCAAGGCGTTCTGCGCGCGCGCCGGCCTCATCGCCTGCGACCATCCCGCGTTCGCCGGCGCTCTCGGCGCCTCGGCGTCCGGCCCGCCGCTGCCCGCGCAGGAGGTCGCGGGGCTCGCGGCGGCGCTGGACGTCGTCCACGCCGACGGCTGGCGGCGGGACCGGGTCCGCGCGGCCACAGGACGGCTGCGCGGCGGCCTGGCTGCGCTGGGGTTCGGCGCGGTGGACGCCGACACGCAGATCATCGCGCTGGAGATCGCCGCGGAGGCCGACGCGGTGCGGTTGCGGGACGAGTTGGCCGGGCGGCACATCTTCAGTGCCGCGCTGTTCTCGGGGATGTCCTCGTCCCGGACCCTGCTCCGCCTGGCGGTGCACGCCGGCCTCACCGACGACGACGTGGACCGCGTCCTCAGCGCCTGCGAGGAGCTGAGCGACCGCCCCGCGGCCCCCGCCCCGGCCCGCTGAACCCCGGCCCGCTGAACCCCGGCCCGCTGAACCCCGGCCCGCTGAACCCCGGCCCGCTGAACCCCGGCCCGCTGAACCCTGGCCCGCTGAACTCCGGCCCGCTGAACAGCGGCCGCTGAAAGCCGGGCCGCGTCGGGGCGGTCCGCGCGGTCACGACACCCGTGCGCGGCGGCGCGTAAGGCGACCGCGCCGTGCCGGGGGTTCCAGAGGGCCGCCGCTCTGGGTGAAGACGTAGCGCTGGTCGCGGGTGTGGGCGCCGATGTAGCGGAGCATGCTGCGCAGCGCCCAGTGGTTGACGCCGCTGGGGATCATCCGGTAGCCCTGCCGGTTCGCGACGGCGAGTGCGGTGAACCGCGCCTGGTCGAGGGCGCTCCACGGGATGTCGAAGCGGTCGCGGACGATGGCGGGCAGGCAGCCGAAGGTGATCAGGCGCAGCGGGCGTTCGGCGACGAGGCGGCCGGCGCGGTCGAGGCGGGGGCCGCCGACGGGCAGCAGCGTCACGGTGTCGGAGCCGTGCTTGGCGATCTCCAGCGCGCGGGCGGCGGCGGGGGTGAGCTCCAGCCGCTCGGCGCAGACGTGCCAGAACTTCGACCGGAACGCGGCGTAGTCGGCGGGGACGGGGCGCATGCTGACGCCGTAGCGGGAGTACCAGGTGACGGTCTCGGCGTACATGCGCTCGTGGTCCTCGGCGGTGAGCGTGCCGGGGTGGAACAGCTCGGCGGCCTTGAAGATCTCCCAGGTGAAGGTGGCGTGCGCCCACCAGAACGTCTCGGGTTCGAGGGCGTGGTAGCGGCGGGCGAGCTCGTCGACGCCGCCGATGCCGCGGTGCAGGTCGCGGATGGCGCGGGCGCGGGCGTCGCCGTCGGGGGCGAGGATCGTCGCCCAGATCTGCGGGACGGACCGGTGGATGCGGTCGAAGGGGGCGTCGAAGAACGCGGAGTGCTCGGTGACGCCGGCGCCGATGCCGGGGTGCAGGAGCTGCATCAGCCCGGCGGCGGCGCCGGGGAGCAGGGACCGCAGGTCGGCGGCGTACCGCCAGAGCAGGGTGCCGGGGCCGAGCGGGGCGGTGGCGGCCGCGCGGGCGTGCGGGGGCGCGGCGGTGACGGCGGGGCCGGATGCTGGGGCGGGCATCGCACCTCCTGGCCAGTGTTCACTTACATCCAGCGTACCCGGATTGAGACACGAGTCAATTTTTGTCGCATGTTCAAATGATCCGTGAGCGTACTTTTGTGGGCCGGGCCACAGCGCGCCGCCCGAGCTTCGTCGCCGGGCGCATAGCCCGGCCGGGGCCTGCGCGGGTGCAATGGCGGCCACACGAAGGGACCTCGCGAAGGGACCTCGCCATGGGCGATGAGCACCTGTCCGCGCGCAGCCGGCTGCGGTACGCGGTGGCCGGGTTCGCGGCGCTGGCGGTCGCGGCGGCGGCGATGGTGGTGTCCGGAGCCCCCTCGCCGGGACGGGTGCACCGGTTCACCGCGGTGTTCTCGGCCGCCGGCGAGGGCCTGGACCCCGGGAGGTCGGACGTGAAGGTCCGGGGGATCGCGGTCGGGCGCGTCGAGTCCGTCCGGCTGCGGCGGGACGGCCGGGTCGCCGTCGGGCTGCGGGTGGAGGCGGGCGTCGCCGTCCCCGCGACCACGCGGGCGGCGATCGAGCCCGTGTCGGTCTTCGGGCCGAAGGACCTGACCCTCGACCTCGGCACCGGGCCCGCGCTGCGCGACGGCGCGCGGATCGCCCGCACGTCCGACCCGGTGGAGCTCTCCGGGATCACCGGCCGCGCGTACGGCCTCACCGCCGCGATCGACCCGTCCGACGTCGCGACGATCATGCGGACGCTGGCGTCCGGACTGGGCGGCGAGGGGCCCGCGCTGCACCGGACGATCGTCGACGGGGCCGCGCTCGCCGACGCGGTCCACGCGCGCGAGCCGGAGATCCGGCGGCTGATCGGCGACGTCGCGGGGCTGTCGGGGACGCTCGCCGACCGCGGCGGCGCCGTCACCGGCGCGGCCGGCGACCTCGACCGGCTCGCGCCCGTCGTCTACGAGCGGCCCGACAAGGTGTCGCGGTTGCTGGACGCCGCCGGGGAGCTGTCGGACCGGGTGGGCGGCACGCTCCGCGACCACGGGGCGAACCTCGGCCGCATGGTCGACGGGACGGCGAACGCCGTGCAGGTCCTGGCCTGGCAGAACCGGCGGCTGCCGGTGCTGATGGACGTGCTGAACGAGCTGTTCCGGGGCCTCGGCGGGCTGATCCGCGTCCCGGGACCGGAGGGGACCCTGCTCGGCAGGGGAGTGGACACCTTCGACCTCGACCTCTGCACGACGTTCATCGACCTGTGCCAGGCGCCGTGACCGCGGCGAGGCGCGCCTCCAGGCCGTCGAGGAACAGGGCGAGCGCGCCGGGGTAGGCGCTGGTGACCATGGTCGCGGCCAGCGGGCCCGCGCAGGCGCTGATGTGCGGGTGGGCGTCCGGGTCCAGCCGGGCGTAGGTGGCCGTCCACGCCGCGCGGTCGGCGGCGGCGGCCTCGGCGGGCAGCGCGTTCGCCGCCGCGTCCAGCGCCGCGAACCCGAGCGTGAGGTCGACGAACTGGTGGTAGTGGCGGGCCGCGAGCGCCGGCGGGAACCCGGCCTCGCGGAAGACGCCGAGGCCCGCCTCGACGGCGCGGATCTCGTTGGGCCGGCGGGTGACGCGGGACGCGGCGAGAAGCGCGACCTGCGGGTGCGCCACGTAGGTGGCGTGCAGGTGCTCGCCGATGCTGCGCAACCGCTCGCGCCAGCCGCCGCCGGTGCGGGTGCCGGCGAGGGTGCGGCCGATCAGCTCGTCCGCGACGGCGAGCACGAGGTCGTCGGTGTCGCGGAAGTACCGGTAGATCGAGGACGGGTCGGCGCCGAGCGCGGTGCCGAGCCGCCGGACGGTGAGGGCGCCGTCGCCGCCCTGGCCGAGCAGCCGGATCGCGGTGTCGACGATCAGCTCGTGCGACAGCACCACGCCCGACCTGGTGGGACGGCGGCGGCGCTTGCGGGCGATGACGCGGTCGGGCTGCGGGGGAGTGCGGTCCATGGGGGCTCCCGGGGGCGGGGTCGGGACGGGCGACACCTTATGACAACACCATTGACCACAAAAGCGCGCGGGCTATTTCATATGGATCCACCGGCCGCCCACCAGGGCGAACCGGCCGGCGCGCACCACCGTCGCCCGCTCGCCACCCGTCGCCATGACCACCCGTCGCCATCGCCACCGTCGTCCCGCGGGGCCTGTGTCCCCGCCCTCCCGGATCGGGCAGCCCATGCACCCCGCCCCCGCCCCGCCCGGCGCGTCCCTGAAACGGTCGCTGGGCGTCCTCGACGGCGTCGTCATCGCCGCGTCCAGCACCGCCGCGACCACCAGCATCGGCATCGGCACCGGCGTCATCGTCGGCGTCGTCGGGCTGCACGGGCCGATCCTGGCGCTGCTGGCCTTCCTGCCGGTGCTGTGCATCGGCGGCGCGTTCGCCCGGCTCAACCGGGTGGAGCCGAATGCCGGGAACGCCTACGTGTGGGTCGGGCGCGTGCTGAGCCCGTGGCTCGGCTTCCTCGTCGGCTGGGTCAACATCGTCGGCACGATCGTCTTCCTCGCCTACACCACCACGGTCACCGGCTCGGCGCTGATCCTGCTCGCGGGCGAGGCCCACGTGCACCGCCTCGGCGGGCTGGCGCTGGACCCGGACTCCAACCTGCAGGCCACCCTCCTCGGCATGGTCGTGCTCGTCGCGGTGACGGCGACGGCCGTTGCCGGGGTGAACCTCGCCGCTCGGTTCCAGCGCTGGCTGCTGGTGTTCGAGTACCTGGTGCTGCTCGGCTTCTGCGGCTACGGCCTGGTCGTCGGCGACCACCCGTTCAGCCTGGAATGGTTCAACCCGTTCGGTTTCCCGTCCCTGCACGCGCTCGCGCAGGGGATGGTGCTGTCGGTGTTCACCTACTGGGGGTTCGACGCGGTGTTCAGCGTCAGCGAGGAGGTCCGCGACCACCGCGACGCGTCCCGCGCCGGGCTCATCTCGCTGTTCACCATGCTCGCGCTGTTCCTGCTCGGCTCGGTCTCCTTCCAGCGGGTGCTGTCGGCGGACCAGATGGCCGACCACGGCGCGCAGGGCCTCACCTACTTCGGCGCGCAGCTCGCGCGGCAGCCGCTGGCCGTCCTGCCGCTGGTCGCGCTGACCTTCTCCGCCGTGGCGTCGCTGCAGGCCGGCGTCATCCCGACCGTCCGCGGCATGTTCGCGATGGGCCGCGACCGGACGCTCGGGCCGGTGTGGACGCGGGTGCACCCCCGCTACGGCACGCCCGCCGCCGGGACCGTGCTGATCGGCGCCATCGCCGCGCTGGTCGCCGGGTTCGCGCTGGTCATCCCGAAGGTCAGCACGCTCATCGAGGCCGCCGTCAACGCGATCGGCATCGTGGTCGCGCTGTACTACGGGCTGACGGCGCTGGCCGCCGCGGTCCGGTTCCGCGGGCTGCTGCGCACGTCCTTCCGGGAGGGCGTGCGGGCGGTGGTACTGCCCGTCGCGGGAGCGCTCACCCTGTTCGTCCTGGGCACGCTGCTGTGCGTGGACTTCGCCACCTCCACCGACCACTTCGCGCTGCGCGCCGACAACGGCTGGTTCGAGCTGTCGATGCCCGCGCTGATGATCGGCTCGGGACTCGTCGCCGCGGGCTGGGCCAAGTGGGGACGCCGGTCCCCGTACTTCAACGGAGGGCGCGGCACCGACGCCGACGCCCCCGGCCTGCTGCCCGGACCCGCCGCCCGCACCGCCGAACCGTGACCCGCCGTCCCGCCGACGAACGCGGGACGTCCCGTCCCGCCGTTCCCGCCCGTTCGAGGGAGACCGCCTTCATGACCCGCCAGACCGCCGACCTGCTGTTCACCGGCGGCCCCGTGCTGACCATGGACCCGGCGCGCAGCCGGGCGACCGCGCTCGCCGTCACCGGCGGGCGGATCACCGCCGTCGGCCACGACGAGGTCCGCGACCTCGCCGGCCCCGGCACCGAGGTCGTGGACCTGCGCGGCCGGCCGCTGCTGCCCGGCTTCCAGGACGCGCACGTCCACGCCGTCATGGGCGGCATCGAGCTCGGCGAGTGCGACCTGACCGGCACCGTCGACCCGGCGGAGTACCTGCGGCGCGTCCGCGCCTACGCCGGCGCCCACCCCGGCCGGGAGTGGATCACCGGGGGCGGCTGGTCGATGGAGAGCTTCGCGGGCGGCACCCCCACCCGCGAGGCGCTCGACGCGGCCGTCCCCGACCGGCCCGTCTACCTGGTCAACCGCGACCACCACGGCGCCTGGGCGAACAGCAGGGCGCTGGAGCTCGCCGGGATCACCGCGGACACCCCCGACCCGTCCGACGGGCGCATCGAGCGCGACGGCGCGGGCCGCCCCACCGGCATGCTGCAGGAGGGCGCGATGATCCTCGTCGGCCGCCTGCTGCCCGCCCGCACCCGCGAGGACCGGGTCGCCGGGCTGCTGCGCGCCCAGGAGATGCTGCACGGCCTCGGCATCACCGCCTGGCAGGACGCCCTGGTGTGCGGGTCGGACGGCTACCCCGACGTGTCCGACGCCTACGCGGCGGCCGCCGCCGACGGGTCGCTGACCGCCACGGTCGTCGGCGCGCTGTGGTGGTCGCGCGCCCGCGGCGAGGAGCAGATCCCCGACCTGCTGGACAAGCGGGAGCGGCTCACCCGCGGCCGGCTGCGCTGCACCAGCGTCAAGATCATGCAGGACGGGGTCGCGGAGAACTTCACCGCCGCCATGACCGCCCCCTACCTCGACGCCTGCGGCTGCGCCACCGCCAACAGCGGCCTCAGCTTCGTCGACCCCGGCGCGCTGCGCGGGTACGTCACCGCCCTGGACGCCCACGGCTTCCAGGTCCACTTCCATTCGCTCGGCGACCGCGCCGTCCGCGAGGCGCTCGACGCGGTCGAGGCCGCCCGCGCCGCCAACGGGTGGCGCGACACCCGGCCGCACCTGGCGCACCTCCAGGTCGTCCACCCGGGCGACGTCGGACGGTTCCGCGCGCTCGGCGCGACCGCCAACATGCAGCCGCTGTGGGCCGCGCACGAACCGCAGATGGACGAGCTGACCATCCCGTTCCTCGGCTCCGAGCGCGCCGCCTGGCAGTACCCGTTCGGCGACCTGCTGCGCGCCGGGGCGACGCTCGCGGCCGGCAGCGACTGGCCGGTCAGCAGCGCCGACCCGATCGAGGGGATCCACGTCGCGGTCAACCGGGTCCTGCCCGGCGGCGGCGACGAGCCGTTCCTGCCCGAGCAGGCCCTCGACCTGGCCACCGCACTCGCCGCCTACACCGCCGGCTCCGCGCACGTGAACCATCTCGACGACACCGGCTCGCTGCGTCCCGGCAACCGCGCCGACCTCGTCGTCCTGGACCGCGACCCGTTCGCCGGCCCGGCGGCGGCCATCGCCGAGACCCGCGTCCACCTCACCTACGTCGACGGTGCCCGGGTCCACACCGCCCCGGACGCCTGACACCCCGGCGACGCGGGAGGCCCCGGCGCGGTCGTCGCGCCGGGGCCTCGCAGTGGCGTGCCGGGTCAGGCGGACGCGGGCTTGTAGACGGCGACGGCGCAGGCGCTGCCGAGGCCGATGTTGTGCTGCAGGGCGACGCGGGCGCCCTCGACCTGCCGATCGCCGGCCTTGCCGCGCAGCTGCCAGGTCAGCTCCGCGCACTGGGCGAGGCCCGTCGCGCCCAGCGGGTGGCCCTTGGAGATCAGGCCGCCGGACGGGTTGACGACCCACTTGCCGCCGTAGGTGGTGGCCTGGTCGTCGACCAGCTTGTGGCCCTCGCCGACCCCGGCCATGCCGAGCGCCTCGTAGGTGATCAGCTCGTTGGCGCTGAAGCAGTCGTGCAGCTCGATGACGTCGACGTCCTCGATCGACACCTGCGCCTCGTCCATCGCCTTCCTCGCGGCGCGCTGCGAGACGCCGAACCCGACGACCTGGATGGAGGAGTGGTCGTCGAAGCTCTCGGGGGTGTCGGTGGCGATGTGGTGGCCGGCGATCTCGACGGCCCGGTCCCACAGGTCGTGCTCGTCGACGAACCGCTCGCTGACCACGACCGCGGCGGCGGCGCCGTCGGAGGTCGGGGAGCACTGCAGCTTGGTCAGCGGGTCGAAGATCATCGTGGCGTTTCTGACGTCGTCGAGCGAGTACTCGGTCTGGAACTGCGCGTACGGGTTGTTCACCGAGTGCTTGTGGTTCTTCCAGCCGATCCACGCGTAGTGCTCGGGGGTGGAGCCGTACTTCTCCATGTGCTCGCGGCCGGCGTTGCCGAACATCTGCGGCATCGGCGCCTTGTCCAGCTCCCACTCGCGGCCCGCGGTCATCGACCGCAGGTGGTGGTCGATGATGGTGACCTTGGACTCGCCGACGCCCGCGCCGAGCGAGCCCTTCTTCATCTTCTCCATGCCGAGCGCGAGCGCGCAGTCGGCGAGGCCGCCGCGGACGGCCTGGCGGGCCAGGAACAGCGCGCTGGACCCGGTGGCGCAGGCGTTCATGACGGTCATCACCGGGATGCCGGTCATGCCGGTCTCGTAGAGGGCGCGCTGCCCCATCGACCCGTACATCGAGCCGGCGTACGCCATCTCGATCTTGTCGTAGGGGAGGCCGGCGTCCTGCAGCGCGTTGCCGACGGCCTCCTTGGCCATGTCGGGGTAGTCCCAGTCGCGGGAGCCCGGCTTCTCGAACTTGGTCATGCCCACGCCCACGACGAAGGTGCGGTTGGTCATCTCGGGCTCGCCCTCCTGATACCGAATCCAGTTCGGGGCCACGATAACCCGGCGGACCTACGAAGCGTTCGCTTGCCTCCCGATGATCGGGACGTCCCGGCCCGGCCGCCGGGACGCCCCGCGGGTCAGCCGTCCAGCTCCTCCGCGAGCGCGGCCGCGAAGGCGTCCACGTCGTCCTCGGTGGTGTCGAACGAGCACACCCAGCGGACCTCGCCCGTCCGCTCGTCCCAGGTGTAGAACGCGAACCGCTTGCGCAGCCGCTCCGCCGCGTCCTTCGGCACGATCGCGAACACCGTGTTCGCCTGCACGTCCTGGGTGATCCGCACGCCGGGCAGCGCGCCCGCCGCGTCCGCCAGCCGCCGCGCCATCGCGTTGGCGTGCGCGGCGTTGCGCAGCCACAGGTCGCCGTCCAGCAGCGCGACGAGCTGCGCCGACACGTACCGCATCTTCGACGCCAGCTGCATGCTCGACTTGCGCAGGAACGCCAGCCCCTCGACGGCGTCCGGGTTCAGCACGACGATCGCCTCGCCCAGCAGCAGCCCGTTCTTGGTGCCGCCGAACGACAGCACGTCCACGCCCGCGTCGGTGGTGAACGCCCGCATCGGCACCCCGAGCGCGGCGGCGGCGTTGGCGATCCGGGCGCCGTCCATGTGCACGCCGAGGCCCCGCTCGTGCGCCGCGGCGGCGACCGCCGCGACCTCCTCGGGCGTGTAGAGGGTGCCGAGCTCGGTGCTCTGCGTGATCGACACCGCGGACGGCTGCCGGCGCTGGATGTTGCCGAACCCCGCCGCGTACCGCTCGACCAGTTCGGGCGTCAGCTTCCCGTCCGGCGCCGGCACCGTGATCAGCTTCAGTCCGGCGATCTTCTCGGACGCGCCGCACTCGTCGGTGTTGATGTGCGCCGACTCCGGGCACACCACCGCGCTCCACGGCTTCGACATCGCCTGCAGCGACACCACGTTCGCGCCCGTCCCGTTGAACACCGGGAACACCTCCGCCGCGGCGCCGAAGTGCCCCCGCACGACCTCGCGCAGCCGCGCGGTCACGGCGTCGTCGCCGTAGGCGGGCTGATGCCCCTCGTTCACCGCCGCCAGCGCGGCGAGGATGTCGGGGTGGACGCTGGCCTGGTTGTCGCTGGCGAAGCCGCGCTTGGGATCGGGAATGGCGAAGGTCATGTCCCCATTGTCCCGAAGGCCGCGGGCGCGGGCACCGGCCCCCGGGTTCAGGCGGGCCGGTCGGTGACCCGTTCGACGACGCGATCGGTGACGCGGTCGGTGACGACCGGGGCGACCGGGGCGACGGGCGCGACCGCCGGTTCGGCGGCGGGCGGCTCGGCCGCGCGCAGCGCCGTCCGGGCGCGCAGCGCGTCCACGTCCTCGCCGAGCCGCGCCATGGTCGCCTGGAGGTCCCGCCACAGGCCCGCGCGCTGCTCCAGCTGCGAGAGCTTGGCGCGCAGGTCGCCGATCCGCCGCTCGGCCGCCTCGATCCGGGTGCCGTGCCCGGCGGTGTCGCGGCCGGTGCGGATCAGGCTGGTGGCGACCGCGGCCAGGTCGCGCTCGGTGTCGTCCATGCGCTCGTCGATGCGCGGCAGCAGCCGGTCGTTCAGCTGCGCGACCAGCGAGTCCAGCTCGGCGCGCAGCCCGCGCACCTCCTCCTCGCGGGTGCGCAGCGCCGCGTCCTGCTCCCGGACGGTATCCTCCAGGCGGCGCACCCGTTCCCCGTGCGCGGGCAGGAACCGTTCCAGTTCCGCCGACCGTTCCAGGTCCCGGCCGAGTCTGACGAGCAGACCGGCACCGGCGCGCAGCCGGTGCTCCGCCTCGGTGGCGGCGCGGCGGACGAGACCCGGGATCACGGTCATGGCTCCCCCCAGGGGCTGTCGAGTGTTTCTCTAAACTCTAGGCGAACCGCTGGGAAACGGGAGGTGTACTTCCGGTGTTGTTCGCCGGTTTCGGACCGGTTCCCGGGGTTTGAACGGTCGTGGTCCCCGGCGTGCTCGCAGGCGCGGTCCCGGGCGCGCTCACGGGCGCCTCGGCGGGCGCGCCGCCCGACCGCCGTCTGCGTCCCGGGCGCGCCG
>NZ_JBEYYT010000337.1:0-10706 GCF_040645715.1 Spirillospora sp. NPDC046719
GTGGCGGCCGGGCTCAGCTCGGCGAGCCGGTCGGCGACCAGCCCGGCGAGGCGGTCGCCGCCGCCGCGCCCGAGCGCGCCGCCGAGCACGACCAGGCCGGGGTCCAGGACCGCGACGAGGGCGAACACGCCCTCGGTGACCCGGTCCGCGAGCGCTTCGGTGTCCAGCTGCCCGGCGGACGCGACCTCGACCGCGTGGCAGAGGTCGCTGCCGCCGAAGCGCAGCATCCCCACCTCGCCCGCGCCGCCGGACGCGCCGCGCCGCAGCCGCCCGTCCAGCACGATCGCGGCGCCGACGCCGTCGTCCAGCCACAGCAGCGCGAAGTCGTCGTGGCCGGCGGCCGCGCCGTCGCGGTGCTCGGCGACGGCCGCGAGGTTGACCTCGTTCTCCACGACGACGCGCGCGGACGTCCGGTCCTGAAGGGCCCGGCGCAGGTCGGGGCGCCAGCCGGGCATGTCGCCGTCGGTCACCAGGCCGGTGCCCGGATGGATCAGGCCGGGGGTGCCGACGACGACGGCGTGCAGGGCGGTGCCGCCGGCGGCCTCGGCGACCGCCTCCGAGATCAGGCCGGGCAGGTCCGGGGCGTCGGGCAGCGGACGCGACGACGAGCCGGCCGGGTTCTCGGCGAGGTCCGCGACGGTGACGTGCACGGCGTCGCGCCGCAGGTCGACGCCGGCGACGTGGGCGCGGCCGGCGACCAGGCCGTAGAGCCGGGCGTTCGGGCCGCGCCGGTCGGCGCCGGTCTCCCCGGCCACCTCGATCAGCCCGTCCGCGCGGAGCCGCTCGACCAGGTCGGAGACCGTCGGCCGGGACAGCCCGGTCAGCGCGCGCAGCTGCGGGGCGGTCAGCGGGCCGCGTTCCAGCAGCAGGTCGAGGGCGAGCCGGTCGTTGATCGCGCGGGCCATCGTCGGGTCGGCGGTCTTCACGAGCCCCATGGTAGTGAGCGGGGCCGCCCGTGGCCCGCTTTTCATCAGGAAGGCTGCCTGTTAGTTTATCGGGCATGAGCCGTCCCCATCGCGCCATCGCCGCCGTCTTCGCCGTGCACGGCGCCGTCGCGGGCACCCTGGCGACCCGCATCCCCTGGATCCAGGACCGCCTCGGCCTCGGCGCCACCGTCCTCGGGCTCGCCCTGCTCTGCCCGTCCATCGGCGCGTTCGCGACGATGCCGACCGCGAGCCGGATCGCGCACCGCATCGGGGAGCGCACCGCCACCCGCCTGCTGATCGCGTACTGGGCGGCGGTCCTCGTGCTGCCCGCCCTGTCGCCCGCGCCCGGCTGGCTGTTCGCCGCGATGCTCCTGTACGGCATGGGCGCCGGCATGTCGGACGTGGTGATGAACGGGCACGCCGTGTCGGTGGAACGGCACCTGAAGAAGCCGATCATGTCGGGGCTGCACGGGCTGTGGGCCGTCGGGAGCCTCGTCGGCGGCGGCGTCGGCATCGTCGCCGCGCACGCCGGGGTGGACGCCCGGCTGCACCTCGGGGCGGTCGCGCTCGTCCTGCTCGCCGCGGGCGCCGCGGCGGGCCGCGGCCTCCTGCCCGACCGGGCGGACGCGGCGGACGCCCCGCCGCCGCGCCGGTTCGCGCTGCCGAACCGGGCGGTCGCGGCGATCGGCGTCGTCGGGTTCTGCGCGACGTTCGCCGAGGGCGCGAGCGCCGACTGGTCCGCCGTCTACCTCACCAAGGTCGCCGGCGCCGGGCCCGGGCTCGCCGCCGCCAGCTTCACGGTCTTCATGTCGTGCATGGCGGGGACGCGGCTCGCCGGGGACCGCCTCGTCCGCCGGTTCGGCCCCGCCGCGGTCGTCCGCTGCGGCGGGTCCGTCGCGGTGCTCGGCGGCGTCCTGGTGGTGGCGGCGCGGGACGCGGTGCCGGGCATCGCCGGCTTCGCGCTGATCGGCGCCGGCGTCGCGACCGTCGTGCCGCTGGTGTTCGCGGCGGCCGGCAACGCCGGGAACACGCCGGGCGAGGGCGTCGCGGGCGTCGCGACGATCACCTACCTGTCCGGGCTGACCGCGCCGGCGGTGACCGGCTGGGCGGCGGGCGCGCTGTCCTACCCGGCCGCGTTCGCGCTGATCACCTGCATCTGCGCGCCGACGGTCCTGCTGGCCGGCGCGCTGCGCCCGCGTCCCGCCCGGCTGCCCGAGTCGGCCGCGCCGCCCGTCCGGGAGCTACGCGCGTGAGAGGCGGGCGAGGGCCTCGGCGGCCGGCGACCCGGGCGTCGCGTAGTGCACCAGGACGCTCTGGTCCGGGTCGTTCTCGACGTTGATCTTCATGTAGCGGAGCGTGACCTCGCCGAGGTCCGGGTGCCGGAACCGCCGCTCGGACGGGGTGAACGGCGTGATGTCGTGCGACTCCCAGAACGCGCGGAACCGCGGGCTGGTCGCGGTCAGCCGCGCCACGAGCCGCTCGAAGCCGGGATTGCCGACCTGCCGCCCGGCCTCGTTGCGCAGCAGCGCCGTCAGCCAGCGGGCCTCGGCCTCCCAGTCGACGAACCGCTCGCGCATCCAGGCGCTGTGGAACATCAGCCAGACGACGTTGAGGTCCTCGCCGGACGGCCGCTCGGGCATGCTGCGCAGCAGCGCGTCCAGCGGGGCGTTCCAGGCCACGAGGTCGAAGCGGCGCGTCACCACGTGGGCGAGGTTCGGCTCGACCATCGCCAGCAGGTCGCGGACCTCGCGGGTCACCGTCGCCGGGCCCGGCGGCTCGGCGGCGGGCTCGCCGGCCAGCTCCAGCAGGTGCCGGTGCTCGGCGTCGCCGAGCCGCAGCGCCCGCGCGAGGCTGTCGAGGACCTGCCGCGACACCCCGTTGACGCGGCCCTGCTCCAGCCACGTGTACCAGGTGAGGCTGACGCCGGCGGCGGCCGCGACCTCCTCGCGCCGCAGCCCGGGCGTCCGGCGCCGCGGTCCGGGCACGATGCCCGCCTCCTGCGGCGTCACCCGGCCGCGCCGCGACCGCAGGAAGTCGCCGAGTTCCCGGCGGCGTGCGTCGGCGGTCGGTGCGGGCACGACCGGTCACCTCGCTTCGTGTATGCCTGTTAGCCGCGTTAATAGCGTTAACAGTAGTCTTGTCCGGCCCTGCCGGGGGACCCAGCATCGGTCCCATGAGCACTCGAACCGTACTGATCACCGGGGCGGCCGGCGGCGTCGGCGGCGCGGCCGTCCGCAGGCTCGCCGGGCTCGGCTGGGACGTGTACGCCGGGATCCGGCGGCCGTCCGACGCCGGCCGGCTGCCCGCCGGGGTCCACGCCCTGACCATCGACCTGATCGACGAGGAGACCGTCGAGGCCGCCGCCAAGGAGATCGCCGCCCGCACCGGCGGGCGGCTGGACGCGCTGGTCAACAACGCCGGCGTCATCGTCGAGGGCCCGGTCGAGCTGGTGCCGCTGGAGGACTGGCGGCGGCAGTTCGACGTCAACGTGGTCGGCCAGATCGCGATGGCCCAGGCGGTGCTGCCGATGCTGCGCGCCGCGAAGGGGCGGGTCGTCAACGTGGGCGCCGTGAGCTCCCGGATGAGCGGGCCCTCGTTCGGGCCGATCGCGGCGTCGAAGGCGGCGCTGGCGTCGGTCACCGAGGCGCTGCGGGTGGAGATGCGCCCGCTGGGGGTGAAGGTCAGCGTGATCGAGCCCGGCCTGCTGGACACCGAGATCTTCGACAAGTCCGGCGCCTCGCGGCGGGCGACCGGCTGGCGCGGCGACGCGGACGCCCAGCGCCTCTACGAGGGCGTCACCGCGAAGATGGGCGAGTTCGGCGCCCGCGCGAAACCGGGGCCGGTCGACTCCGCCGTGAAGGCGATCGTCAAGGCGCTGACGGCGCGCCGCCCGAAGGCGCGCTACCTGGTCGGCCGCGACGCCCGCATGATGGCGACCCTCGCCCGGCTCCCCGACCACACGAGGGACCGGCTGCTCCTCCGCACGGTCGGCATCAACGCCGCGACCTACCGCGCCTAGGCATGCGAAAGGCCGGGGACGGCGAGCCGTCCCCGGCCTGTTCACGCGTTGAGCGCGGGCCTTAGAGCGGGTAGACGCCCTCGGCCTGCGGGCCCTTCTGGCCCTGGGTGATCTCGAAGCCGACGCGCTGGTTCTCGTCGAGGCTGCGGTAGCCGTTCGTGGTGATCGCCGAGTAGTGGACGAACACGTCCGGGCCGCCGCCGTCGGGGGCGATGAACCCGAAGCCCTTTTCGGCGTTGAACCACTTCACGGTGCCTTCGGCCATGGTCTTTCTCCTCTGGGTGTGACCACCGGGCCGCCGGGCGGCGGACCGGGCTGCAAGCGGACTCATCTCACGTCCGCCGGTCACCCGGAGAAACGGAGAACGCCCGTCGTCTTGAACTTCTACGGGCGTTTCGTAGAGCAAACGTTCGAGACTGCCTGACTGGCCGCCGCGCCTGGCCGGTCGCGGCGACAGGATCGAACCTACCCCATGCGGGGCCGCCCCGAACCCCGACACACCTAAGTCAGATCATCCAGTGCCACGGCCGCGCGATGGCAGTCGTGGAACGTGCAGTAGAGCGGGACGGGCGCGAACCGCACGACGTCCGGTTCGCGGGCGTCGGCGACCACGCCGTGGACCCGCGCGAGCCGCCGGACCAGCCCCCCGGCGTCGGCCACCCGCAGCGACAGCTGGCTGCCGCGCGCCGCCGGGTCGTCCGGGGTGATCACCTGGACGCCGGGCAGCGGGGCGAGCCGCGCCGCGAGGTAGCCGGTGAGCCGCTCGCTGCGGGCGCGCAGCGCGTCCATCCCGACCCGGTCGAATATCTCCAGGGAGGCCAGCACCGGCGCCAGCGCGAGGATCGGCGGGTTGGACAGCTGCCAGGCGTCGGCGGACGCGGGCGGCGCGATGTCGGGGTCCATCCGGAACCGGACGGACGGCTCGGTCCCCCACCAGCCCGACAGCTTCGGCACCGACGGGTCGGCGACGTGCCGCTCGTGGACGAAGCAGCCGGCGACCGCGCCGGGCCCGCTGTTGAGGTACTTGTAGGTGCACCAGGCGGCGAAGTCGACGTCCCAGTCGTGCAGCCGCAGCGGGACGTTCCCGGCGGCGTGCGCCAGGTCCCAGCCGACGACGGCGCCGGCGGCGCGGCCCGCCTTGGTGATCGCGGCCATGTCCATGAGCTGGCCGGTCAGGTAGTTGACGCCGCCGAGCATCAGCAGCGCGACCGTGCCGCCCTCGCGTTCGAGGAACGCCAGGACGTCCTCGGTGCGCAGGGTGTCCTCGCCGGGCCGGGGGGTCAGCCGCACGACGGTGTCCGCCGGGTCGAGGCCGTGGTGGACCGCCTGGCTGGCGACCGCGTACGAGTCGGACGGGAACGCCGAGTCCTCGATGACGATGCGGGTGCGCGCCCCGGTCGGCCGGTAGAAGCTCGCCATCATCAGGTGGAGGTTGACCGTCAGCGAGTTCATCGCGACGACCTCGTGCGGCAGGGCGCCGACGAGGCGGGCGGCGGGCTCGCGGAGCAGCTCGTGGTAGTCCACCCACGGGCGGCGCGCCTGGGTGTGGCCCTCGACGGCGAGCCGGGCCCAGTCGTCGAGCTCCTCGCGCAGGCGGCCCGCGACGGCCTTCGGCTGGAGGCCGAGCGAGTTGCCGGCGAAGTACGCCGCCTCCGGGTACGCGCCGCCGGGCGCGGGCGGGACGAGGAACTCCTCGCGCAGCGAGGGCACCGGGTCGGTCTCGTCGAGCCGGAGCGCCTCGCGCTCCGCGGCCTCCTGTGCGGCGCTCACGACGCGCTCCCGGTGACGGCGGTGCCCGCGACGTCCGTACTGCCGACGTCCGCGGCCTCGGCGGAAGGGGCGGGAACGGCGGCCTCCGCCGGGGCGGCGGCCGCGAAGAACGCCTGCGCGTTGCCGCCGAGCAGCTTGGCGCGGTCGGCGTCGTCGAGGCCGGGGCACTCGCGGATCGTCGCGCCGGGGTCCTGCTCCCCGAGCGGGAACGGGTAGTCGGTGCCGAGCATGACGCGCTCGGCGCCCATCACATCGACCAGCAGCCGGAGCGCGCGCGGGTCGAACACCGCGGAGTCGACGAAGAACCGGTCGGTGTACTCCGACGGCGGGCGCGGCGAGTCGGCGCGGACGATGTCGCGCCGGTGCCAAGCGTTGTCGGCGCGGCCGAGCGTGAACGCGAAGCTGCCGCCGCCGTGGCAGAAGCACAGCCGCAGCGACGCGGGGATCCGCTCGAACGCGCCGGACAGCATCAGCGCGAGGATGCTCAGCTGCGTCTCGGCGGGCATGCCGGACAGCCACGGCAGCATGTGGCCCTGCATCCGGTCGGCGCCGAGCATGTCCCATGGATGCGCCAGCACGGGCAGGCCGATCCGCGCGCAGTGCGCGAGGAACTCGGTGATGCCGGGGTCGTCCAGGTTCCGGTCGCCGACGTGGTTGCCGATGTGCACGCCCCGGTGCCCGGCCGCCGCCGCCCGCGTCGCGACCTCGCAGGCCAGCGCCGGGTCCTGCAGCGGGACCTGGCACAGCGGCAGCAGCCGGTCGGGCGCGTCCGCGCAGTAGGCGAGGATGCGGTCGTTGACCAGGTCGCACCAGTCGGCGGCGCGGGACGGCTCGGCCGCGTACCCGAACATCAGCGGGGTGGACGAGACGGCCTGGACGTCGACGCCGGCGGCGTCCATGTCGGCCACCCGCCGCGCGGGGTCCCACAGCCCCTCCTCGACCGGGCGGTACTCCCGGTCGCCGCTCATCATCATGCCGGTGCCGTCGCCGTGGACGCGCAGCCACGGCTCGTCCCGGTCGGCGAGGGTGCGGCCCTCGGCGCGGCCGAGCCGGGGGAAGACATGGGCGTGGACGTCGATGACTGTCACTGGAGCTCCGTCGGACGGGAAGGGGTCAGGCGCGGGGCGCCGTCGTGGGGACCATGTGCGCGGGCCACTGCCGGCCCGGGTGGACGGCGCCGCAGTTCGGGCACTCGCGGTCGCCGCCGTAGAAGCCCTCGAAGGCGGGCGGCAGGTCGTCCACGATCGAGCGGACCTGCAGTTCGGCGCGGTGCACGAGGTGGTGGCACTCGGTGCAGTACCACTCGAACGCCTCCTTGAGCCCCTCCGGCCGCGGGATCTCCACCACGAGGCCGATCGAGCCCTCCTCGGGCCGCTGCGGGGAGTGCCGCACGTGCGGCGGCAGCAGGAACACGTCGCCCTCGTTGATCTGCAGGTCGGTGGGCGGCTTGCCCTCCTCCTCCATGACGCGCAGGACCATGTTGCCCTTGAGCTGGTAGAAGAACTCCTCGGTCGGGTCGTCGTGGAAGTCGGTGCGCTGGTTGGGGCCGCCGACCACCATCACGATCAGTCCGGCGTCGTCGAACACCTGGACGTTCCCGACCGGCGGCTTGAGCAGGTCGCGGTGCTCGTCGATCCACGCCTGGAAGTTGAACGGGCGTCCGAACGTCAGCTGCGGCAGGGTCATGCTCCGGCCTCCTCGCCGTTGCGTGGGATGTGGGCGATGCACGAGATCTCGATGAGCAGGTGCGGGTGGGGGAGCTGGTGGACCGCGACGGTGGTGCGGGCCGGGCCGGTCTCGTCGAAGTACTCGCCGTAGACCTCGTTGTAGCCGCCGAAGTCGTTCATGCTCACCAGGTAGGTGGTGACGCTGACGACGTCGGACAGCCCTCCCCCGGCGGCCTCCAGCAGGTCGGCGATGTTCTCGATGACGGCGCGGGTCTGCGCGCGGATGTCGAGGTCGGTGACGCCCATCGGGTCGGCGCTCGCGCCGACGAACGTGCCGTCGGGGCGCCGCGAGCTGGTGCCGGACACGAACACGAAGTCGCCGGCCCGCTTCACGTGCGGGAACCGCCCGCGCGGCTTCGCCTTGCCCTCGACGAGGATCGCGTCGCTCACCGGGTCGTCACCTCCGCGCTGCCGAGGCCGGCGCCGGTGACGCGGACGTGCGCGTCCTTCGGCAGCGGGACGGCGGCCGTCGCGGCGCCCGCCAGCACCACCCAGCCGGGTTCGAGGGGCGTTCCGGCGCCGAGCGCGAGCCGCGCGGCGGCGCGCAGCGACCGGGCGGGGTCGCCGAGGATCGCGGCGGACGACCCGGTCTGCACCGGCCGCCCGTCGATCTCCATCAGCAGCCCGACGTTGGACAGGTCGCGCGGCTCGTGCCAGGCGCCGAACCCGTAGAGGGCGGCGGAGGCGTTGTCCGCGATGACGTCCGGGAGGGTGAACTTGAAGTCCTCGTAGCGCGAGTCGAGGATCTCGAACCCGACGGCGACGCCGGCCACGGCCGACTCGACCTCGGCGACGGAGCGGACCTCGCGGCCGATCAGGTACACGATCTCCGGCTCGATCCGCGGGTGGATGAGGCCCGACAGGTCCGCCGACGCCCCGGCCTGCATCCGGTCGGTGAGCAGGCCCCAGATGACGTCGTCGACGCCCATCTGGACCATCTTCGCGCGGCTGGTGAAGCCCATCTTGACGCCGGAGAGCCGCTCCCCGCGCCGGATCCGGCGCTCGATCAACTCGCGCTGCACCGCGTACGCGGTCGGCACGTCGAACGGCGCGGCGTCGGTGAGCTTCGGGACCGCGCGGACGTCCCGGACGGCGCCGTCCAGCGTCGCGGCGAGCGCCTGCACGTCCACCATCAGGAGTCCTCCTTACCGAAGGCGACGCGGACGTCGCCGAGGCCGTCGATGCGGGCTTCGAACACGTCGCCGGGCGCAGCGGGCACGACCGGGCCGAGCGCGCCGGTCAGCACCGTGTCGCCGGCGCGCAGCGGCCGCCCGACGCGGACCAGCGTGTCGGCCAGCCACAGCGCGGCGTTCAGCGGATGGCCGAGGCACGCGGCGCCGGTGCCGCTGGACAGTTGCTCGCCGCGCCGCTCCAGCACCATGCCGCACAGCCGCAGGTCGGCGTCCTCCAGCCGGACGGGCCGGTTGCCGAGGGCGTACATGCCGGACGAGGCGTTGTCGGCGACGGTGTCGGCGAGCGTGATGTCCCAGTCGCGGATGCGGCTGCCGACGATCTCGATGGCCGGGAGCGCGAACGCGGTCGCGCGGATGAGGTCGGCGACGGTGTGCCGCTCGTGGGTGAGGTCGTGCTCCAGGACGAGCGCGATCTCCGCCTCGACGCGCGGCTGCAGGACGGCGCCGGCGGGGATCTCGTCGCCGTCCGGGACGGCCATGTCGGCGTACAGCATCCCGAAGTCGGGGCTGTCGACGCGCATCTGCTGCTGCACGGCGCGGGACGTCAGGCCGATCTTGCGGCCGGACAGCCGCCGCCCCTCCCCCAGCCACCTCTCGGTCATCCGGTCCTGGACGGCGTAGGCGTCGTCGGCCGTCGCGATGAGGTCGCGGACGGGCTCGCACGGGACGCCGGAGGCGTGGGCGCCGAGCAGCCTCTCGGCCGCCGCGCCGATCGCCTCGGCGTCCGCCGTGTTCTCGTTGGTCGGTTCGGTCACTGGCTCGCTCTCAGATCTGGATGCACACGTTGACGGGCTCGGAGAAGAAGTCCAGTGAGTACTCTCCCCCTTCGCGGCCGATCCCGGACGCCTTGACGCCGCCGAAGGGGGTGCGGAGGTCGCGCAGGTTCCAGCAGTTCACCCACACGATGCCGGTCTCGACCTTCGGCGCGACGCGGTGCGCCCTGGACAGGTCGCGGGTCCACACGGTGGAGGCGAGGCCGTAGGGGCTGTCGTTGGCGAGCCGGAGCGCCTCGTCCTCGGTGTCGAACGGCGCGACGTGGCAGACCGGTCCGAAGATCTCCTCGCGGACGGTGCGGGCCGTCTCGGGGAGCCCGGTGAGGACGGTGGGCTCGACGTGGAAGCCGCCGTCCCGGTCGTCGCCGAACGACGGCGCGCCGCCGCCCGCGACGACGGTGGCGCCCTCCTCGCGGGCGAGCCGGTAGTACGACAGGACCTTGTCGCGGTGCGCGGCGGAGATCATCGGCCCGTAGTCCGCGAGTTCCCGTGCGCGCGCTCCGAGCCGTTCGACGAACTCGTCGAAGACGGGGCGCTCGACGTAGACGCGCTCGGTGCACAGGCAGATCTGCCCGGAGTGGGTGAAGGACGAGCGGACCGTGCCCTCGACGGCGGCGTCGAGGTCGGCGTCGGCGAACACCAGCGCCGGGTTCTTGCCGCCGAGCTCGAACGAGACCGGCGTGACGTGGTCGGCGGCGTTGCGCATGATCGCCGAGCCGGTCGCGGACTCGCCGGTGAAGGCGATGGCGTCGACGCCCGGGTGCCCGGTGAGGAACTCGCCGGCCGCGCCGGGGCCGTGCCCGTGCACCAGGTTGAACGCGCCGGACGGCAGCCCCGCCTGGTCGACGACCCGGGCGAGCAGCGTCGCGGTGGACGGCGTCTCCTCCGACGGCTTGACGACGACCGCGTTCCCGGCGGCGAGCGCCGGCGCGACCTTCCAGGTCATCAGCAGCAGCGGCAGGTTCCACGGCGAGATGATCGCGACGACGCCGAGCGGGCGCCGCACCGTGTAGTTCAGGGCCTGCCCGCCGCCGGCGCTCCAGCCGGGGACCTGCGTGGTGTAGGCGCGCTCGGGGCGCCCGTAGAGCAGGTCGGCGTAGGCGCGGAAGTTGCCGATGGCGCGGGGCACGTCGACCGTCTCGGCGAACGCGCGTGGGCGGCCGGTGTCGGCGACCTCGGCGTCCACGAACTCGGCGAACCGCGCCTCGATCCCGTCCGCGATGCGGCGCAGCGCCGCGGCCCGCTCCTCGGCGCCGGCGGCGCCCCAGGGGCCGCGCAGCGCCGCGCGGGCCGCCGCG
>NZ_JBEYYT010000338.1:0-10705 GCF_040645715.1 Spirillospora sp. NPDC046719
GGGGGTGGGGAGGTCGCCCCGCTGGGTTTGGGCGTGGTGTGCGTTGTGTGGGTAGGGGATGCGATTGTGTCGGCGGCCGGCGCTGGGGGCCCCGCGGCGGCGCCCGGCGGCCCCGCGCACACCCCTGCGCCCGACGCGGCGCCCGACACGGCGCCCGCCCCCGTGACGGAGTCCTCCGGGGCGACCGCCGCCCCGGGCGACGCCCACGACACCGTCGAGGCCGCCGTGCGGGCCCAGCTCAGCAAGGCGCTCGGCGGCGTCCGCGGCATGATCGAGGCCGCCGTCCCCACCATCGGCTTCACCGCGACCTACGTCGCCGCCAAGGACATCAAGCTCGCCGTCGGCGTCGGGATCGGCGCGGCCGTGGTGCTGCTCGCGCTCCGCGTCGCGCAGCGCACCAGCGTCCAGTTCGTGCTGAACAGCCTCGTCGGCATCGCGATCGCGGCGTTCTTCGCGCTGCGCTCCGGCAAGGCCGAGGACGCGTTCCTGCCCGGCATCATGCTGAACGCCGGCTACGCCGCCGCGATGATCTTCTCGATCGTGGTGCGGTGGCCGATCGTCGGGTTCATCATCGGCTCCGTCACCGGCGACCCGACCGCCTGGCGGTCCGACCCCGGCATCGTGCGGCTGTGCTCCCGGCTGACCTGGCTGCTGGTGCTGCCGTGCGCGCTGCGGGTCGCCGTCCAGTACCCGATCTACCTCGCCGCCGGCGACCAGAGCGGGCTGCTCGGCCCCGCGAAGATCATCATGGGCTGGCCGCTGCAGGTCGCCGCGCTCGCCACGATGGTGTGGCTGCTCGCCCGCGGCCGCACCCCGCTCCCCGCCGGCGAGGACGCCGACGAGCCCGAGCGCGCCTGAACCACCGGCCCCGCGCCTGAACCACCGGCCCCCGCACCGCCCGCCACGGCCCGCCGCCGACCGCAGCGCGGGGACGGGCCGGACGGCCCGCCCCCTCCGCTCCTGGCGGCCTACCGGCCCCCGAGCAGCTCCGCGAGCTCGTCCTCCACGTCCTGGCTGGCGACGAACATCAGCTCGTCGCCTGGTTCGAGGGTGTCGTCCGGCGTCGGCACGAGCACCCGGCCCTCGCGCAGGATCGCCACCAGCGCCGTGTCGCGCGGCCAGCTCACCGACCCGACCCGCTCGCCGCCGAGCGGCGCGTTGTCGGGCAGCGTCAGCTCCACCAGGTTCGCCTCGCCCTGCCGGAACGTCATCAGCCGGACCAGGTCGCCGACGCTGACGGCCTCCTCGACCAGTGCCGACAGCAGCCGCGGCGTGGACACCGCGACGTCCACCCCCCACGACTCGTTGAACAGCCACTCGTTGTTCGGGTGGTTGATCCGCGCCACCACCCGCGGCACCCCGTACTCGGTCTTGGCGAGCAGCGACACCACCAGGTTGACCTTGTCGTCGCCGGACGAGGCGACCACCACCTGGCAGCGCTCCAGCGCCGCGTCGTCCAGCGCGGAGATCTCGCACGCGTCGGCCAGCAGCCACTCCGCGCGCGGCACCATCTCGACCTTGATGGCCTTCGGGCTCTTGTCGATCAGGAGCACCTCGTGGCCGTTCTCCAGCAGCTCCTGGGCGATGGAGCGGCCCACCGCGCCGGCCCCGGCGATCGCGACCCGCATCAGGCGCCCTCCTCGTTCCGCGCCGCGACGGCGGCGTTGATCCGCTCGACCTCGTCGGCGCGCGCGATGATGTGCACGATGTCGCCGTCCTGGATCACCGTGTTCCGCTCCGGGACGAGCGCCTCGCCCATCCGGGACAGGAACGCCACCCGGCAGTCCGCGTGCTCCTCCAGCGCCCCGACCTTCTCGCCGACCCACAGGTGCCCGGAGTCCAGCTCCGCGAGCAGCACCGCGCCGGTCGGGTCCCGCCACAGCGGCTCGGCGCCCTCGGGCAGCAGCCGGCGCAGGATCTGGTCGGCCGTCCAGCGGACCGTCGCCACCGTGGGGATGCCGAGCCGCTGGTACACCTCGGCGCGCCGGGGGTCGTAGATCCGGGCCACCACGTTGTCGACGCCGAACGTCTCGCGGGCCACCCGCGCGGAGATGATGTTGGAGTTGTCGCCGCTGCTGACGGCCACGAACGCGTCCGCGTTCTCGATGCCCGCCTCGACGATCACGTCGCGGTCGAACCCGAACCCGGTGATGCGCCGGCCCTTGAAGCCGCTGCGCAGCCGGCGGAACGCCTCCGGGCTCTGGTCGATGATGGCCACGGTATGGCCCTTGTCCTCGAGGATGTGGGCGAGCGTCGACCCGACCCGCCCGCAGCCCATGATCACGATATGCACGGCCGTTCCTTCTTCCGTCCAGGGGGACGTCCCCCCTGTACCCCCCGCGCCGTGCACGGCATCCGCCGCCGGTCCGCCGACGCCGTGCTGCACCCGAGGATCGCTTTCCTGAATGATCCCTGCCGGGCTGCAAAACTACACATCCGCCCAGGCGAGCACTACCCGGTGGCCCAGAAGGCGGGGCCGGGGAAGCGCGTTCGGCGGACGGGCTAGGCTCTCCTTCCGTGTCAAAGGTTCCGGACCTTGCGAAGCGGCTCATCTTGGGCCGCGCTCTCAGCAGCGCCCAGCAGCACGAACAGCTGCTGAAGAAGAGGGTCGCGCTGCCGATCTTCGCCAGCGACGCCCTGTCCTCCGTGGCGTACGCCCCCCAGGAGATCCTGCTCGCGCTCGCCGCCGCGGGTCTCGTTACCTACCACTACACCCCCTGGGTCGCCGCCGCCGTCGTGGTGATCCTGCTCACCGTCGTCGCGTCGTACCGCCAGAACGTCCGGGCCTACCAGAGCGGGGGCGGCGACTTCGAGGTCGCCACCACCAACCTCGGCGGGAACTGGGGCGTCGTCGTCGCCAGCGCCCTGCTCGTCGACTACGTCATGACCGTCGCGGTCTCGGTGTCGTCCGGCGTGGAGAACCTCGGCGCGCTGCTGAAGTTCATGCAGCCGCACGAGGTGGCCGTCGCCATCGGCATCGTCGTGCTGCTCACGATCGGGAACCTGCGCGGCCTCAAGGAGGCCGGGGTCGCCTTCGCGATCCCGACCTACCTGTTCATGTTCTCCATCGTCGCCATGCTGGTGTGGGGCCTCGGCCGGCTGGTGACGGGCGCGCACCTGGACGCGGAGACCGCGCACTACCAGATCCACGGGGACGAGACGGGCGTCGCCGGGTTCGCGCTGGTGTTCCTGCTGCTCAGAGCCTTCTCCTCCGGCTGTGCCGCGCTGACCGGCGTCGAGGCGATCAGCAACGGCGTGCCCGCGTTCCGCAAGCCCAAGGGCGAGAACGCCGCCAAGACGCTGCTGGCGCTCGGGATCGTCGCGATGACGATGTTCGGCGGGGTGACCGCGTTCGCCTACATCACGCACGCCAAGTTCGCCTCGCCCGACCAGGGCAGCCACCTGATCAACCCCGCCACCGGCCGGGAGGTCACCGACGCCGACCCGGTGATCGCGCAGGTCGCGCACACCGTGTTCAGCAACTTCGAGGTCGGGTTCGGGCTGGTCACCACGATGACCGCGCTGATCCTGTTCCTCGCCGCGAACACCGCGTTCAACGGGTTCCCGGTGCTGGCGTCCGTGCTCGCGCAGAACCGGTACCTGCCCCGCCAGCTGCACACCCGCGGCGACCGCCTGGCCTTCAGCAACGGCATCATCATCCTCGCCACCATGGCGGGGCTGCTGATCTACGCCTACGACGCGTCCGTCAGCCGGCTGATCCCGCTGTACACCGTCGGCGTGTTCGTCTCGTTCACGGTCAGCCAGGTCGGCATGGTCCGGCACTGGAACCGGCTGCTCGCCACCGAGACCGACCAGGCGCAGCGGCGGCGGATGCGCACGTCCCGGGCGATCAACGCCTTCGGCGCCACGCTGACCGGCATCGTCCTGATCGTCGTGCTGCTCACCAAGTTCCTGCTCGGCGCCTACATCGTCTGCATCGCGATGCCGCTGCTGTTCCTGCTGATGCGGGCGATCCGCCGGCACTACGACCGGGTCGCCGAGGAGCTGGTGCCGTCCGGCGAGGACGTGGCGCTGCCCGCCCGCAACCACGCGATCGTCCTCGTCTCCAAGATCCACAAGCCGACGCTGCGCGCGCTGGCGTACGCCCGCGCGACCCGCCCGTCCTCCCTGGAGGCCGTCACGGTCGCGGTGGACGCCGAGGAGTCCAGCCGGCTCCAGGAGGAGTGGGACGCCCTCGACATCCCGGTCCCGCTGAAGATCCTCGACTCCCCGTACCGGGAGATCACCCGGCCCGTCCTCGCCTACGTCAAGAGCGTCCGGCGCCGCAGCCCCCGGGACGTCGTCACCGTCTTCATCCCCGAGTACGTCGTCGGCCACTGGTGGGAGCAGCTGCTGCACAACCAGAGCGCGCTGCGGCTGAAGGGCCGGCTGCTGTTCCAGCCGGGCGTCATGGTCACCAGCGTCGCCTGGCAGCTGCACTCCTCCGACCGGCTGAAGGGCCGGGTGGAGCCGCCGGGGCCGGGCGCGTCCCGGCGTCCGCCGCGGGTCGAAGCGCGCCCGTCCGGCGGTAGTGTTGCGGACCGTGAGTGAAACCGACGGAGTCGGCCCGGGGGGCACGTCCCCCTCGCGAGGCACCGGCTCGGACCCCGATGTCCCCGAGATCCTCGAACTGGAGATCGGCAACGTCGCCAACGGCGGCTTCTGCGTGGCGCGGCACGAGGGGCGCGTGGTGTTCGTCCGGCACGCGCTGCCCGGCGAGCGGGTGCGGGCCCGGGTCACCGACCGCACCAAGAACTTCCTGCGCGCCGACGCCGTGGAGATCATCGAGGCGTCCCCGGACCGGGTCGAGCCGCCCTGCCCGTTCGCCGGGCCCGGCCGCTGCGGCGGCTGCGACTGGCAGCACGCCTCGCTGCCCGCGCAGCGCGCCCTCAAGGCCGCGGTCGTCGAGGAGCAGCTGAGCCGGCTGGCCGGGATCACCCGCACGGTCGTCGTCGAGGAGGTCCCGTACCCGGTCGACGCCGAGGTGATGCCGCAGCCGGGGCTCGGCTGGCGCACCCGCGTGCAGTTCTCCGTCGACGGCGGCGCGGTCGGCCTGCGCCGGCACCGCTCGCACGACATCGAGCCGGTCGACGAGTGCCTGATCGCGCACCCCGGCGTCGAACTGATGGGCATCGAGCGCAAGCGCTGGCCCGGCGCGTCCGGCGTCGAGGGCATCGTGTCCGCCACCACCGGCGACCGGCTCGTGGTGCTCCGCGGCCGGGACCGCCGCAAGATCCGGGTGCCCCGGCTGGACGTCCCGGTCCGGCTGGTGCGCGGCAAGCCCGAGCCGGGATCGAACCAGCCGTACGTCCGCGAGAGCGTCTCTGGGCGGATGTTCCAGGTCAGCGGCAGCGGGTTCTGGCAGGTCCACCCGGGCGCCGCGCAGCTGCTCGCCGACGCCGTCGTGGACGCGCTGGAGCCCAAACCGGGCGACATCGCCCTCGACCTGTACTGCGGCGTCGGGCTGTTCGCCGGCGTCCTCGCCGACCGGATCGGCCGCGACGGCCTCGTCGTCGGCGTCGAGTCCGACGGGCAGGCGGTCCGGGACGCCCGGTTCAACCTCCGCGACCTGGACAACGTCTCGATCGAGCGCGGCCCCGTCGAGGAGATCATCGCCGACCTGGAGTTCGGCCGCGCCTCCGGCGGCTCGCGCACGCAGAACAAGCGCGGCGGCGGCCACCACCGGGGCGAGCGCGTCCGCCGCGCCGACGTCGTCGTCCTCGACCCGCCCCGCACGGGCGCGGGCCGCGACGTCGTCGAGCACATCACCCGGCTCGCCGGCCGCAAGATCGCCTACGTGTCCTGCGACCCCGCCACCCTGGCCCGCGACCTCGGCTACTTCGGCGAGCGCGGCTGGACGCTGGAGACCCTGCGGGCCTTCGACGCGTTCCCGATGACCCAGCACGTGGAGTGCCTCGCGACGCTGGTCAGGGGCTGACCGGCCGCGCCCGGAAAACCGGTTGCGGGCGCTGGTTACCGTGGGCGCATGACCGATCTGGAGATCAGGGACGTCCCCGAGGACGCCCTGGACGGCATGATCGACTTCTCCGGGCTGGTGTTCCATCAGCGCATCCGCGAGCGCGACCTGGAACGCTGGCGCTGGCTGATGCGCCGCGCCGAGCGGATCGGCGCCTGGTCCGGCGACGTCCGGGCGGGGCAGCTCGCCGCGCTGCCGATGCGGCTGGCCGTGCCGGGCGCGACCGTCGACTGCTCCGCGATCACCGCGGTCGGGGTGCTGCCGACGCACCGCCGCCGCGGCGTGCTGTCGGCGATGATCGAGCGGATGCACGCCGACGCGATCGCCGCGGGCCGCCCGGTCGCGGTGCTGTGGGCGTCGGAGGGCGCGATCTACGGCCGCTACGGCTTCGGCCTCGCGGACCGGGCCGCCGAGCTGGAGGTCGACACCTCCCGCCCGCTGGACCTGCGCACCGAGCCCGACCCGCGGCCGCTGCGGCTGGTCGACCCGGGGGAGGCGCCCGCCGTGCTCGGCCCGATCCACGAGGCCGCCCTGTCCCGCCGTCCGGGCGGGCTGGTGCGCGACGGGGAGTGGTGGTCCCGCAACGTCCTGCCGGAGGAGGAGCTGAGCGACGAGCGGCTCACCGAGCCGCGCGTCGTCGTGCACCCCGAGGGCTACGCGATCTACCGGACGGGGCACGGAACCGTCCGGCTGGAGGACCTCGTCGCCGCGGACGCCCGGGTCGAGGCGGCGCTGTGGCGGTACCTCGCCGGGATCGACCTGACCTCGCGGATCAAGGCGCCGAGCCGCCCGGTGGACGACCTGCTGCCGCACATGGCCGCGGACCCCGACCAGGTCAGGGTGACCGGGGAGTACGGCGCGCTGTGGCTGCGGCTCGTCGACGTCCCGGCCGCGCTCCGGGCCCGGTCCTGGGCGTCCGGCGACGCGTTCGTGCTGGACGTCGCGGACGCCCGCATCTCCGCCAACCACGGCCGGTGGCGGCTGACGACCGGGCCCGCGCCCGGCTGCGCGCCCACCGCCGACCCGCCGGACCTGTCACTGGACGTCGCGGACCTCGGCGCCGTC
Source organism: Spirillospora sp. NPDC046719 (assembly GCF_040645715.1). Lineage (NCBI taxonomy): Bacteria > Bacillati > Actinomycetota > Actinomycetes > Streptosporangiales > Thermomonosporaceae > Spirillospora > Spirillospora sp. NPDC046719. The sequence goes on from NZ_JBEYYT010000338.1 coordinate 7,043, forward strand.
TACCTCGGCGGCGCCAGGCTGAGCACGCTGGTGCGCATCGGCGCGGTCACCGAGCACACGCCGGGCGCCGCCGCGCGCCTGGACGCCGCCCTCGCCGTCCCGCTGGCCCCCTACACCAACGACGACTTCTGAGATCGAGCCGCAGCGTGCCGCTGCCATGAGCGCTCCATGACGACGACACGCCGCGGCTCAACGGGGCGGCGCCGGGCGGATCAGCGCCAGAAGAAGACCTTGGCGCTTCCTCCGGTGGCGACCTTCGCGGCGCCGGAGCCGTGCTGGACGACCTGGAACCGCACCCGGTAGCCGTCGCCCACGGTGTCGGCGCCCAGCGAGTACACGATGTTGGTCTTGTCGCCGGCCGACACGTAGTCCTGCACGGGCCCGCCGGTGACCTTGCTGTCGTCCTTGCTGTCGACCTCGACCGTACGGGCCTGGATCAGCGTGCCCGCGGGCACCCCGGTGACCGTGACGGCGGCGGTCAGCGCGTAGCGGGCGGAGCCCCACAGGATGCTGGGGCCGCCCGCGTCGCTGTGCTGGTGCTCGGAGTCGGCGTAGTCGTGCTGCCAGCTGACGTTGGTCCACTGGCCGGCGGGCAGCTGCTGCTCCTTGGTCGTGCCGACGGACACGTAGCTCGGCATGTCGTCGTTCTCCTCCTTGGGCGAGACGCCGACGCGCCACTGCCCGTAGTCGCTCTTGACGGCGCGGTCGTAGTCGAGGCCGACGCCGTTGATGGTGTGGTCGTTGGAGTACTGCTGGAGCTGGGCGCGCGCGTCCCACCGGCCGCCGGACCAGGCGTAGGTCTGCCACCCGTAGGTGATCTTCCCGGCGTCGAACGCCCGGTTGACCGGCCCGTATCCGGCGTAGAGGCCGACGCGGTCGCGGCCGAGGACGGACGCGGCGCCGTCCAGGTAGGCGTTGATCGCGCTCTGCTGGGAGGACGAGGCGTCCCAGTCGACCGCGAAGTAGATCGGCCGGTCGTCGGGCATGCCGCACGCCTTGGCCTGGCCCGCGGCGGCCTGCGCGTCGGCGGTCCCCGCGGCCTTGCCGTCCAGCGCCCGGTTCGCGGCGGTCTCCCACACCACCACCAGCCAGATGCCCGCCTCCGACAGCTCGTCCGCCTCGGCGCGGGTCAGGTTCTTGCCGGTGGTGTCGTGCGAGAGGTAGCGGCACGCGAACGTCGCCCCGGCGCGTTTCAGCGCGGACGCGCCGGGGCGGCCCCACGCGTAGTCGACGCCGAAGACTGCCATGTCAACTCCATGATTCGGATCCAGGTCATTGCCGATTCAACAGCTTGTGCCCTTTTCGTCGCAGGAGATTCCCGAGGTTGGATCGTCCAGAACGGACCGCTCCGCCCGAAGTGACTCTCCGTCACGACACGCCCACGTTGCGCTAGCGCCTTTACCTCCCGCTCGCTACAACGGACCTGTCCGCTACGTAAACGCAGGCCACGGGGGTTTTCAGGATGACGCGGAAGAGGACGGGGCACGCCGGCGCGCGGGCGCTCGCGGTGCTGGCGGCCGCGCCGCTGCTGGGCGTGGTGCCGCTCGCGGGCGCGGCCGCGCGGGCCGACGGCCCGGGCCCGTCGGGCCACAAGGGGCAGCACGGGCACCAGGGCAAGGGGCACGAGGGCAAGGGGCACGAGGGCGAGCACGGTCACAACGGCAAGGGCAAGGGGCAGGGGCACAAGGGCAAGGGGAAGGGCAAAGGCAAGGGACGGGCCCGCCCGGCGCCGCACCGCAAGCCCGTCAAGCAGCAGAAGAAGGCCAGGTCGGTGCGGCTGCACACCAGCGGTCCCGGCCAGGCCGTGCTCCCCGGCCGCACGTACGACTGGCCGTTCGCGGTGACGGCGAACGCACCGGGGAAGGCGGGCCGCGCGGTGGTCCGCGCGACGCTGCCGAAGTCGCTGGAGTTCGTGTCGGGGCGGCGCGACTGCGCGGTGAGCGGGTGGACGGTCGAGTGCGATCTCGGCGCCGTCCGGCCCGGTGAGACGGTCGCCGGGACGATCCGGGCGAAGGTCGCCCGGCGCGCCCGGCCGGACGAGGCGCTCCGGATCCCCGCGACGGCGACGTGGCGCGGGATGCGCGCCGCCGCGAGCTTCCCGGTGGTGCGCGTCGCCCGGACGGCGGACCTCGTCATGCAGAAGACCGCACCGGCGACCGCGCGGGCCGGCGCGCCGATCTCCTACCAGCTGAAGGTCGGCAACCGGGGCCCGGCCACGGCCGAGAACGTGTTCGTCCACGCGTCGGGGCCGGTGCGGCTGCTCGTCGGGAACGCCGCGTGCGTCCCCGAGCGGCGGGGCTTCGTGTGCGGGGTCGGCTCGCTGCGGCCCGGCGAGACGCGGACGCTGCGCTTCAAGGTGCTGCCGGCCGGGAACGTCCGGGCCGGGAAGGTGCTCCAGTACGGCTCGCAGGTCACGTCGTCGACCATCGATCCGCGCCCTGGCAACAACTCCGCGACCGTGCGCACCAGGATGACGGCGAAGAAGAGCCCGGTGAAGAAGGGCCACGCCGAGCAGGCCGGGGGCAAGAAGCACGCGCCGAAGGGAACGCCGAAGCACGCGCCGAAGCACGCGCCGAAGCACGCGCCGAAGAAGGCGCAGGCGGGCGCGCCGCAGTCCAAGCGGGAGGCCGGGAGGTAGGTCCCGCGGCGCGGGCAGGGGCGCGGACGTACGAGGATGGACCCATGCGTCTACGGATCTTCACCGAGCCCCAGCAGGGGGCGAGCTACGAAACACTGCTGTCGGTCGCCAAGGCGGCGGAGGACCTCGGCTTCGACGCGTTCTTCCGCTCCGACCACTACACCAAGATGGGGGACGTGTCGGGCGAGCCGGGCCCGACCGACTCCTGGGTCACGCTCGGCGCGCTGGCCCGCGAGACGAGCCGGATCCGGCTCGGCACCCTGGTGACGGCCGGGACGTTCCGCTACCCGGGCCCGCTGGCGATCTCCGTCGCGCAGGTCGACCAGATGAGCGGCGGCCGCGTCGACTTCGGGATCGGGACGGGCTGGTTCGAGGAGGAGCACGTCCACTACGGCATCCCGTTCCCCAGCCTGAACGAGCGGTTCGAGCGGCTGGAGGAGCAGATCCGGATCGTCACGGGGCTGTGGGGCACGCCGGACGGGGAGACGTTCTCCTTCGCCGGGAAGCACTACACGCTCAAGGACTCGCCCGCGCTGCCGAAGCCGGCGCAGGCGGGCGGCCCGCCGGTGATCCTCGGCGGTTTCGGGCCGAAGCGGACGCCGCGCCTGGCCGCCGCCTACGCCGACGAGTACAACGTGCCGTTCCACCAGGTCGAGGACACCGGTGGCGCGTTCGACCGGGTCCGGGCCGCGTGCCGGGACACGGGGCGGACCAAGCCGATGGTGTACTCCGCCGCGCAGGTCGTCTGCTGCGGGCGGGACGAGGCGGAGATCGCGCGCCGCGCCGACGCCATCGGCCGCCGGGTCGACGAGCTGCGGGAGAACGGGCTGGCGGGCACCCCGGCCGAGATCGTGGAGAAGATCGGGCGGTTCGGGGAACTCGGTGCCGAGCGGCTCTACCTGCAGGTCCTCGACCTGAGCGACCTGGACCACCTGGAGCTGCTGGCGTCGGAGGTGCTGGCCAAGGTCTGACCGGCGCCGCTCCGGCGCCCGCTCGTCGAGTACCGGACCCGGTGCGCCGGGTCC
>NZ_JBEYYT010000339.1:0-10662 GCF_040645715.1 Spirillospora sp. NPDC046719
GCCGGGCACCGACCACAGGCCGGCGCCCGGCGGACGGCCGCGCCTCACCAGCAACAACCGCCCGCTCCCGTCCCTCACGATCCCCCCGACGCAGCGCACCCTCATGTCACCATTTTGACGCGCCTTGCCCGGTCCGGTACCTCGGGGAACTTGACGGCGGCGGGAATCGGCGCGCAGGGTGGGTAGTCATGAGGTCGGAGCCCACATGCCCGCGATGCGCGGGTCCGGTGAGCGCGCCGGGCCTCTGGTCGAGCGACTGGAGCTGCGGCGTGCACGGCGCCGTACTACCCCGCCAGCCGTCCAAGCGCCCCGGCCCGGACGGGCTGGCGGCCGTGCTCCAGGACACCAGGGTCCCGGTCTGGACGCCCTGGCCCCTTCCGCCGGCCTGGCTCGTCACCGGCTTCTGCGCGGTGGGCGACGAGCGTTCGGGCGCCCGGGCGACGGCCGTCGCGCTGTCCGGGCCGGGCCTGCTCAGCGGCCCGGCCGACCTGGTGCTGATCGCCGAGGAGCCCGGCATCGGGCTCGGCGGCCACTACGCCGGGCTGGACGGCGGCGACCCCGGCCCGGGGTTCGACGGCAGCCCGCCCGACGCCAAGATCGACATCAGCGGGCCCGCCGCGACCTGCGGCCACTCGGTGCCGATGTGGGCCGTCGGCACCCGGCCCGACCGGGCCGTCTACGTCGGCGAGGCGATGGGCGACTGGCTCTGGGCGGTGCTGTGGCCCGCCGAGGCCGGCGTGCTGATGCTGGAGCGCCAGAACCTCCTCGACCTGCGCGAACCCGGCATGGACCTGGACCTTCCCTACGGCGCCTACAGCCCCCGGCTCGACGAGTAGGCGGACGGCCGCCCGCCCGCCGGGCCGGCGGCTGTTAGAAAGGGCGCATGCGCATCGACCTGCACAGCCACAGCGACGTCTCCGACGGGACGCGCCCGCCGTCCGAGGTCGTCCGGCGGGCCCGCGCGAACGGCGTGGACGTCGTCGCGCTGACCGACCACGACACGGTCGCCGGCTGGGACGAGGCCGCCGCCGCGCTGCCGGACGGGCTGACGCTCGTCCCCGGCGTCGAGCTGTCGTGCAAGCAGGACGGGCGCAGCCTGCACCTGCTCGGGTACCTGTTCGACCCGTCCGAGCCCGCCCTCGCCGCCGAGCTGGCCCGGATCCGCGACGACCGCGTCATCAGGGCGCGGACGATGGTGGAGCGGCTGCGGGCGCTGGGCGCGGACGTGACCTGGGAGCGGGTCCGCGCGCTGGCGCGCGGCGAGGCGGTCGGCCGCCCGCACATCGCGCGCGCCATGGTCGAGGCGGGCGTCGTCGCGTCCCCGGACGAGGCGTTCACCCGCGACTGGATCGCCGAGGGCGGCCGCGCGCACGCCGACCGGTACGCGCTCGACCCGGCGCGGGCGATCCGGCTCGTCGGGGCGGCCGGCGGGGTGTGCGTGCTCGCCCACCCGCGGACCCGGCGCGGCGGCTACGTCTTCTCCGACGAGGTGATCGCGGGCCTCGCCGCCGCGGGCCTCGCCGGGATCGAGGTCGACCATCCCGACCAGGACGCGGGGGAGCGCGCCGCGCTGCGCGGCCTCGCGCGCGACCTCGGCCTGGCCGCCACCGGCTCCAGCGACGATCACGGCGCCCTGACCGGCGACCGCCTCGGCGCGGAGAGCACCGCCCCGGACGCCTACGCCGCCCTCGTCGCCGCGTCCACCGGCTCGGCGCCCGTCTCCTCGCCCGTCTCCGCGGGCGCTGACGCGGTGTCTTCGGGCACTGGAGCGGTGCCGCCCGGAACCGCCCCGGAAGCACGGTAGGGTGCCAGCGTGGACGCGCGCATCGAACAGGTGACGACGTCGGGGAAGCTCACCCTCGACGACACCGAGTACGACGTCGAGAACAACACCTACATCGTCGGCGACGACGACGAGGTCATCGTGATCGACCCGGCCTTCGACGCCGAGGCCATCCTCAAGGAGGTCGGCGAACGCGAGGTCATGGCCGTCCTGCTCACCGACGGCAACGAGCACCGCCTCGAGGTGGTGCTGGAGGTGGCCGCCGCCGGCGAGGAGGACGAGGACAACTGGGCCCCGATCGCGCTGCACCGCGGCGACCGGGTGCTGTGGCGGGACTACTTCGGCCGCCTCGCCCGCGAGGAGAAGGACGAGGACGACGCCAAGGCGCTGCGCTCCCTCGAACCGGACATCTGGCTGGAGGACGGCGGCATCTTCGAGATCGCCGACTCCCAGCTGGAGGTGCTGCACACCCCCGGCCACACGCCCGGCAGCGTCAGCGTGATCAGCGAGCAGCTCGGCGTGCTGTTCTCCGGCGACACCCTGCACCGCGGCCGCCCCGGCTCGATCGGCGGCGTGTACGACGAGCTCGGCAAGCAGCTGAACTCGATCGGCGCGCTGCTCACCCCGCTGCCGAAGGACCTGCGGATCCTGCCCGGCCAGGGCGAGGAGACGACGGTCGGCGACGAGGACGCCCGCTGGGAGACCTGGGGTTCGCTCGCCCGCGAGCAGGACGACGACTGATCCGGTGGCCGGGGCCGAGCAGCTGGGCTTCGACGGCATGCCCCAGCGGCTGTACGCGTGCACGCCGTCCCGGCTGAACACCTGGCTGGACTGCCCCCGCCGGTACCGGATGACCTACCTGGACCGTCCGATGCCGCCGAAGGGCCCGCCGTGGGCGCACAACAGCGTCGGCGCGGCCGTGCACAACGCGCTCGCCGGCTGGTGGCGGCTGCCGCCCGCCGAGCGGACCCCGGAGGCCGCCGGCGCCCTGCTGGCGCGCGGCTGGCTGACCGACGGGTTCCGGGACGAGGCGCAGTCCGCGCGGTGGCGCGAGCGCGCCCGCGAGATGACCGAGCGGTACGCGGCGGGCCTCGACCCGGCGGACGAGCCGGTCGGCGTCGAGCGCACCGTCGCGGCCCGCACCGACCGCATCGCCGTGTCCGGCCGCATCGACCGGCTCGACGCCCGCGGCTCCGAGCTCGTCGTCGTCGACTACAAGACGGGCCGGCACGTGCAGACCGCCGACGACGCGCGCGGCTCGCTCGCACTGGCGATCTACGCGGTCGCCGCGTCCCGCGTGCTGCGCCGCCCGTGCCACCGCGTCGAGCTGCACCACCTGCCGTCCGGCGAGGTCGCGGTCTGGGAGCACACCGACGAGTCGCTGCAGCGGCACATCAGGCGGGCCGAGCAGATCGCGGCGGAGGCGTCCGCCGCCGACGACGCGTACCGGGCGCGCGTCCCCGCCCCGCGTCGCGGCGAGGGCGCCCGGACCCGCGTCGGCGCGCAGAGCCGCGACACCGGACCGGGCCGTGACGCGCCGCCGGTCGACCACGCTCCGTTCGACGAGCAGTTTCCGGCGCGTCCGGGCCGGCTGTGCTCGTGGTGCGACTTCGCCCGCCACTGCCCCGAAGGCCGCGAGGCCGCCCCCCGCAAGGAGCCGTGGGCGGCCCTCGGCGAAGACGCCTGATCAGGCGGCGGTCAGGGTCTTCCGGGACTTCCAGCGGCGCGGGTCGCGGAGGCCGTAGAGCCCGCGGCTGACGTCGTAGCCCTCGGCGGCGAGGTTCTGCCGGGCGCGTTCGAGCATCTCGCGGGTGGGCTTGGCGAACGCGTAGTCGTGCAGCTTCTCCGGCACCGAGTTCATCGCGAGGCGGAACGAGCGGAGCGCGGCGGTGACGGCGGGCTGCGGGACCTCGGGAAGCGCCCCGTACATCTTGCGGGCCCAGTCGGGCAGCGAGTAGTAGCAGAGCGCGCCGAAGGGGAAGTAGCCCGGCTTTCCAGGGGCGAGGAACTTCAGGTTCTCCGGCATCGTGGGCCACATCAGGAACCTGACGGTGGCCGCCGCCTCCTCGGTGACGCGCAGGTGCGGGCGCATGCTCGCGAGGTACTGCTCCATCTCCGCGACGCTGCCGGGGACGTCCTCGGCGTGCAGCCCGACGTAGGCGGCGGTGCTGCGCTGCTCGTTCAGGTACCGGTCGGCCATGGCGTCGGTGAGCAGGAGACCGGCGCGGCGGGCGACCTGGAGGTAGGAGTAGACCTCGGCGCAGTGCACCCAGAGCAGCAGCTCGGGCTGGTCGAGGCGCTCCTTCTTCCCGGTGTCGTGGTTGAGGATCCGCAGGCTGCGGTGGATGTCGCGGACCTTCCGGGCCAGCGCGTCGATCTCCTCGTGGGTGCCGAACGTGGCGACGCCGACGAAGTCGGCGGTGCGCTGCAGCCGGCCGAAGGGGTCCTCCTGGAAGTTGGAGTTCTGCCAGACGCCCCACATGGCCATCGGGTGCAGGGCCTGCAGCATGAGGCTGCGCACCCCGCCGACCCACATGGACCGGTCGATGTGGACCCGCCAGGTCACGCTCTCGGGGGGCTGGACGGTCGCGGACATTCCCACCTCACCAGACGTCGTGCGACAAACCGATGTAAGTGTCTCATTACCCGGCCATGGCCGCGACACCGGGGCCGGTGTCGCGTCCCGTTCGAGGTGACGCGGTCGAGTGTCGCCGGATCCCCATCGGGATATACATAGAGACTCTATATAAAGCTGCTATGCTTCACGCATGAGTCGCCAAGGCGCCCCGCACGACGCTTCCGATGCCATCGGGTCGGCCCTTTACGATCTGGCCACCAGAGCCGTGAGACGCCTTCCCCGCGACATGAGCCTGACGTCCGCCGCCACCCTGGCCACCCTGGACAAGACCGGCCCGCGACGGATCACCGATCTGGCGGCGGCCGAGGGCGTCACCCAGCCCGCGATGACCGTCGTGGTCCGGGTGATGGAGAAGTCCGGGCTGGTCGAGCGGACGGGCGATCCGTCCGACAGGCGGGTCACGCTGGTGCGCCTGACCGAGGCCGGCGCGTCGTACGTCCGGACACGGCGCCGGGCGGGCGTCGACGCGTACGCGCGGTTGATCGACGGACTCACCGGTGACGAGGTCGAGGCCCTGGCGGCGGCCCTCCCGGCGCTGCTGCATCTGGCGGAGCTCGAAAGCCACGCCCGAGAGGAGTCGGACCGGTGACCGCGGCCCCGGGGCACGACCGGCCCATGAGTGCGGCCCCGGCGCGTTCCGAGGCACGTCTGCTGGTCCCCGCCCTGATGTTCATCGCCCTGGTCGTGGCGGCGGTCGGCAGCCTCGGGACGCCGCTCATCACCAGCGTGGCGACCACGTTCCACGTCTCCCTCGACAGCGCGCAGTGGACGCTGACCATCGCCCTGCTCAGCGGCGCCGTCGCCACACCCGTCCTCGGCCGGCTCGGCGCCGGTCCGCACCGGCGGGCCACGATCCTCGCCACGCTGGCGATCGTCGTCGTCGGCAGCGCGCTCACCGTGCTGCCGCTGCCGTTCGCCTGCCTGCTCGCCGGCAGAGCGGCCCAAGGCACCGGACTCGGTCTCACGGCGCTGATGATGGGCGTGGCCCGCGACCATCTTCCCGAGCGGCGCAGCGCGCCCACGATCGCCCTGATCTCGGTGGTCTCCATCATCGGGGCCGGCGTCGGCTACCCGCTGGCCGCCCTGCTCGCCGAGTTCGGCGGACTGCGGGCCGCCTACGGCCTCGGCCTGCTCGTCACCGCCGTCGCGTTCCTGACCGCTTGGCGCTCCGTGCCCGCGGCTCCCGAAGGCCGCTCCGCTCACGTGAACGTGGCCGGTGCGCTCGTCCTGGCGGGTGGACTGCTCCTCGTCCTGTTCCTGGCCGGCGAGAGCAGCCTGTGGAGCCGGCACCTCGCCGTGGCGGTGACCCTCGCCGTCGCCGCCGTGCTCCTGCTGTGCGTCTGGACCGCCTCCGAGCTGCGCAGCACGACGCCTCTGGTCGACGTCCGGGCGGTGCGGCACCCGGCGGTCGCCGGGGCCAACATCGCCATGTTCGTCGGCGGGAGCGGCATGTACCTCCTGCTCACGCTCATCACCCGCTACGCGCAGACGCCGCACGGCGCCGGCTACGGGTTCGGGCTGAGCACCTTCGTGGCGGGGTTGGTCCTCATCCCCTTCTCCGTGCTGGGGTTCGTCGCCGGCAAGCTCACGCCCCGGGTCCGCGAACGGATCGACGGCCCCCTGCTCCTGGCCGGCAGCGCCGCCATCGTCGGCGGCGGGTTCGTGCTGTTCGCGGTGGCCCGGTCCCATCTGGCCGAACTGCTCGCGGCCATGGGCGTGCTGGGCTTCGGCGTCGGCAGCTTCTCGGCCGCCATGCCGGGCGTGATCCTGGCCGTCACGCCCAAGAGCGAGACGTCGAGCGCGATGAGCTTCAACTACGTGGTCCGCAGCGTCGGGTACTCCCTGGGCAGCGCCATCGGCGGTCTGGTCCTGGCCGCCGGCACCGGCACCGGCCGCCTCTTCCCGAACGACGGCGCCTACACCACCGCCGCGCTGGTCGGCGTCGCCGCGATGGCGATCACGACGATGACCAGCCTCGTCCTCGCCCGCCGACGCTCAGCCGAGACGGATCCGATCGCGGACCCGGCCGGCTGACCGAAGCCGTCCGAAAACAGGAGGTCACCATGGCCAAGAGCTACTGGGTCAGCGTCTACCGCACCATCGTGGACCCTGAGAAGCTTGCCGCCTACAACAAGCTGGCCGGTCCGGCCGTCAGAGCCGCGGGCGGGCGGGTGCTCGCCCGCGACGGCCGGGTCGTCGCGCACGACGCCGGAATCGCCGAGCGCACCATCCTGATCGAGTTCGATAGCTTCGAACAGGCGGTCGCCGCGCGCGCGAGTGCGGCCTACCAGGAGGCGCTGGCCGTACTCGACGACGGCGTCGAGCGCGACTTCCGCATCATCGAAGGTCTCGACTGACGACCGATGCCGCGCCGGGTTCCACGGAATGCGACACCCGGCGCGGTCCCGGTCCCGGTTCGTTCGAGCGCCGGTTCTCCCTGGTCAGCCCTTGATCTGCGTCCAGGCCTGCGTCCAGCGCGCGTAGTCGACGCAGTCGTTGCCGCGGTCGTCCCCGCAGTCCTTCACCGGGGTGCGCCAGAACGCCAGCCGCTTGTAGAAGGCGGGATCGCCGACGTGGTACGTGGAGCAGAAGCCCTTCGCGGTGTACGCGCACGCCTTCGGGTTGGCCGGCGCCTCACCGAAGTACTGCGCGACCTGCGCCTGCACCTTCGGCTTGATGATCCAGTTCATCCACTTGTACATGCACGCGGGATGCTGCGCCTTCGACGAGATCATCCACGTGTCGGACCAGCCGGTGGCGCCCTCGGTCGGGATCGTGGTCGCGACCGGTGACCGCTGGTCCATCGCCAGGTTCGCGGTCACCTGCCACGCGGTGCCCGCGTAGTTGTCGGCGCTCTTGAACGACTGGAGTTCGTCGAGGTAGTTCGCCCAGTACTGGTTCACGTTCGGCCGCTGCTGCTTCAGCAGGTCGATCGCCGCGCCGAACTGCTTCTCGTCCAGCTCGTACACGTTCTTGATCTTCAGGTCCGGGCGGTGGGCCTTCAGGTACAGCGCGGCGTCGGCGATGTAGATGGGGGAGTCGTAGGCGACGACGTGCCCCGACGCCGGGGAGTCCTTCCTCCACACGACGTCCCAGGACGTGGGGCGCTGCACCAGCTTGTCCGTCCGGTACATCAGCATGTTGGCGCCGTAGCCGTGCGGGACGCCGTACATCCGCCCGTCCACCGAGTTGTACGGCTGGTTCTTCAGGAACCCGGCGATGTCGCCGTACCCGCTGAGCAGCCGCGTGTTGACCGGCGCGACCGTCCCGCCGTAGACGAGCCGCAGCGACGCGTCGCCGGACGCGGACACGCCGTCGTACTTGCCCGTCTGCATCAGCGCGACCATCGAGTCGGACGTGTCGGCCACCTTCGCCTCGACGCGGCATCCGGTCGCCTTGGTGAACGGGGTGACCCAGTCGACCTTCGGGTCGTTCGACCCGTTCTCGGCGTAGCCCGCCCAGACGACCAGGTCGAGCCGGCCCTCCGAGGCGCCGATCTCCTGCTGCGTCGGGATGTCCGGCGGCGGTGCCGCACCGTTCGAGCCGCCGCCGCACCCGGCGGTCAGGGCGGCCACCACGAGCGCGGCCGCCGCGAGCGGGCGCCGCACCCGGTGCGCGTGGTTCGGGGTGTTCGCCATCACGCTGAGAGATCGTAGGGCTATTTTTGGTCACGTGCGCACACAAAATGTGATGATCTGGAAACTGTCGACACACGGCGCGGGATCGCCCTAGGCTTCCGTCCGTTCCGCGGCGACCTCCCCGGTTCCGCTCGAACCTTGTGGGTTCCGCCCGGACCTTGTCGGCCCCCACCTGCCCCCACGAGCGAAAGTCGTCACCGAAGTGCCAAAACGAGGCCGCTCCTCGGACCCCGCCGCCGGCCACCGTCGGGTCCCCAAGGCGTCGCGGTTCCGGTCCATCCGGTTCAAGGTCGTCCTGATGGTGACCGTCTCGGTCGTCTCGCTCGGCGTGCTCTGGGCCTTCGCCGCGAGCATCGCGCTCGGCCAGGGCCTCAACCTCCGGCACGTCGAGACCGTCCAGGACCACTTCGGCTACCCGTCCGGCGCGCTCGGCAGCGCCCTGCAGAACGAGCGCCGGCTGTCGATGGTGTACCTCGGCAGCCGCACCGACGGGGACCGCGCCGCGATGGAGTCGGGGCGGCTCGTCACCGACCGGCAGGCCGAGCTGTTCCGCCGCCTCGTCCAGGACCCTGGCGCCCGCGGCGCCGCGCCCGCGCAGGCCCGCCGGCTCGCCGACCGGATCAGCGGCGAGCTCGCCGCGCTCGGCACCGGGCGGCGCGCCATCGACGGCGGCGCCACCGGCCGCGGCAAGGCGTTCGCCGACTACACCGCCCTGCTGTCGGACGTCGGGTCGCTGCAGGGCTCCCTCGCCACCCTCGACAACTCCGAGGTCGCCAAGGACGCCCGCAACGAGGCGTCGCTGTCGCGGGCCCGCGAGACCCTCGCCGAGGAGGACGCCGTCCTCGCCGGCGCGCTCGCCGCCGGGCGGATGACGCCCGCCGAGCACGCCCAGTTCGTCAAGCTCGTCGGCACCCAGCGCGCCCTGTACGGGTTCGCCTCGTCCGAGCTGCGCGCCGACGACCAGTCCTACTACCAGCGCGTCACCGGCATGCCGGAGTACACCCGGCTCCGCGCGCTGGAGGACCGGTTCGTCGCGTCCCGCGCGCTCGTCCGGCCGTCCACCGACTCCGGGACGCTGTGGAAGACCACCGCCGACTCCAACCTCACCCGGCTGCGCGGCCTGGAGCTGTCGGTGGCCGCGGGCGCCGAGAAGCGCGCCAAGCCGATCTCCGACGGCATCATCACCCGGGTCGTGCTGGCCGGCGCCCTCGGCCTCCTCGCCGTCGTCGCGTCCCTGGTCATCGCGGTGTGGGTGGCCCGGTCCGTGATCCGCGAGCTGGCCCGGCTGCGCCGCGAGGCCATCGACCTCGCCGACGTCCGGCTGCCCGGCGTGATCCGCCGGCTGCGCCGCGGCGAGGAGGTCGACGTGGCCGCCGAGGCGCCGCCGCTGGCGTTCGGCACCCGCGAGATCGACCAGGTCGGCGAGGCGTTCAACGCCGCCCGCCGCACCGCCATCCAGGGCGCGGTCGAGGAGGCGACGCTGCGCCGCAACGTCAGCGACGTCTTCGTCAACCTCGCCCGCCGCAGCCAGACGCTGCTGCACCGCCAGCTCAAGCTGCTCGACTCGATGGAGCGGCGCATCGAGGTCCCCGACGACCTGGAGGACCTGTTCCGGGTCGACCACCTCGCCACCCGCATGCGCCGGCACGCCGAGGGCCTCATCATCCTGTCCGGGCAGGCGCCCGGCCGCGGCTGGCGCAGCCCCGTCGCGATCGTCGACGTCGCCCGCGCCGCCGCGTCCGAGGTCGAGGACTACACCCGCGTCAACGTCGCGCCGATGACCCGCGCCGCGATCGTCGGGCCCGCCGTCGCCGACGTCATCCACCTGCTCGCCGAGCTGATCGAGAACGCCACCGCGTTCTCGCCGCCGCACACCACCGTGCAGGTGCACGGGCAGGCCGTCTCGCACGGCTTCACCCTGGAGGTCGAGGACCGCGGGCTCAGCATGGACGAGCCGAGCCTCGCCGCGGCCAACGAGCGGCTCGCCAGCGGCGGCGAGTTCGACCTGTCCGACGCCTCGCAGCTCGGCCTGTTCGTCGTCGGCCGGCTCGCCCGCCGGCACGGCGTCAAGGTCACCCTGCGGACCTCCCCGTACGGCGGCATGACCGCGATCGTGCTGCTGCCCGAGGACCTCGTCGTCCGCGCCGACACCGAGGCGCTGGAGGCGCCGCCCGCGCTCACCACCCGCCGCGCCGAGGACGCCCTCGTCCCGGTCGGCGCCGTCGTCGGCCGCCGTCCGGACGGCCCCGCCGACGACGGGCCCGGCGGCGCCGTGCTGCGCCTCCCGGCCGGGCGGCACGCCGCGGCGCCGCGCCCGGACCCCGCCGAGGCCCGTCCCGCGGACCCGCTCGCCCGCCCGCCGCGGTTCGGCGACGACCCGCTCGGCCCGGTCGCCGAAGACCCCTTCGGCGACGATCCGCTCGGCGCCGGACCCGCCACCGGCCCGATCGGCGGCCCTGTCGCGGGCCCCTCCGCCTGGTCCGGCGACCGCGCCGGCGGCAGGCCCACCGGCCCGATCGGCCTGCCGTCCGACGGCCCCGCCACCGGCCCGATCGGCGTCCCGGCGGGCCCGTCGTCCGGCGGCGCGGGCCCGATCGGCTGGG
>NZ_JBEYYT010000340.1:0-10649 GCF_040645715.1 Spirillospora sp. NPDC046719
GGCGAAGCCGAAGGCGAGCCCCCATCGGGAAGCTCGCGAAGCGAGGTCGCGCTCGCCCAAGCAAGGTCAGGGTGCGAGCCGCCAGGCGAGCGCCCTGGGCCTGGCTTGCATAAGTGCTGCCTCCGGCGGATCCGACCGGGGGAGACGGATCCGCCGGAGGAGGGTGGCCGTCCGATGCCCGCTCACATCGGGCGGCCACCCACACTTCCCTCAGCGCGCCCCGGTCCGAAAACGTCACACCTCCGGCGCGGCGGTCTTCGGAGGGGCCGCGAACCGCCGGTGAATCAGCCGGTCCGTGAGCGCGCAGACCGCCACGGCCACGGCGAAGCAGAGCGCGGCGGCGCGGAGCACACCGGCCTCGTAATAGGTGTCGGTCACCAGCAGGACGGCCGCGGCGCCGGCCGCTCCCCCGGTGAGCAGCGCGGCGGCGATCTGGGCGGCCCAGAGGATCGTCCGGCGCGGTCCGGCGCCGGCGAGTCCTTCCCGTAGGGCGTGCACGGCGCCCGCGGCGCAGATGAGGAGGCCCGCGATGCCCGCGATGAGCGGCGTCCCGAAGTTCACGCCGTAGCGGACGGCCAGTGCCGGGATGAAGAAGAGGGCGAGCGCCCAGCGCAACCCGGTGCCGATGGAGGCCGACGCGAGCCCCGGTTCACCGCCTTGGGGTGTGCGGGCGGCCCACCAACGGGCGGCCACGAGGATCACCGCCGTGACGATCGCGCCTGGTAGGCGTCCACCGAGATGCCCGAGGTTGTAGAGGAGCGCCGTGTCGTAGACGGTCAGGACCAGTTGGCCCAGTGCCCATACCGAGACGGCGAACAGGAGCATCTGGGGGAACGACGAGACCGTGGGCGCGTCGGTGTCCTGCCGGGCGAGCCACTGGATGAGCAAGGGCGTCACCAGGCCCGTGCACGCGCGGATGATGATGTCGTCCACCGTGTAGGGCGTGTGCAGGACCCACTCCACGACGCAGAAGGCGAACGTGTAGGAGAGGGACGCGGCCCACACCATCCATGAGGTGGCGACGCGCCTGTAGAGCCCGCGATCCAACCACCGCAGCACCGTCACGTAGGAGAGCAGCCCGAACGGCAGCTCAAGGAATCCCGGTACGCGCAGCAGGCACGGCGCCAGGAGCTCTGGTGCAGGGAAGTGCGCGGCGAACGAGCGCATGGACGGCCCGTCCGCCAGTGCGAACCAGCCTTCCGGCACGTACCGCGCTATGAACGACGTGTCCCCGCCGTGGACGCGCAGGATGTACACGGTGAAGAGCACCTGGTTGACGTAGACGAGCGCCACGACCAGAGCGAGGAACACTTCCGGACGGGCCCAGACGCGTCCGCCTCCCCCGCCGCCATTACCGCTCCGCACAAGGCGCGGTACGAGGGCAAGGCTCACCCCCGTCGAAACCACCGCCGCGGCGTCCACCCCTATGGCCATGACCGACAAACATAGGCCGCCGGGGCCGGGGCGGTCAGCGGGCGGCGAGTTCCGGCGCGGCTTCGGGGGCGCGCGGGGCGGGCACGTCGCCGACGGCGTCTCCTGCGGGCACACCGCCGGCGGGTGCGTCCGCAGCAGGACGGGGCTTCGCGGACCGCATCGGCTCCAGCGACGCCAGCAGCCGTGCCCGCATCCACTTCGCGCCGGGCTTCTCCACCAGGCGATGCACCGCGTAGGCGAGCGCCAGGGACGCCGCGATGACGGCGGCGAGCGCGGCCCAGCGGTTCAGCCCCGGGTACAGCGCGTCCAGCAGCGGCAGCGCGAGCTGCGAATGGACGAGGTAGAGCGGGTACGTCAGCGCCCCGAGGACGGTCAGGCCGCGCCACCGCACCCAGCTCAGCCGGCCCGTCGCGACGAGGATCATCACCAGGAAGATGCCGGTGACGGCGGCCGCGACGGGCAGGTGGGCGGAGCCCTTGAACGCGCCGTCCGCCCGCCAGCCGCCCCAGTGCAGTGCCAGCAGGTAGGACACGGCGACGTATCCCCACAGCAGCAGCGTCGGCCCGAACCGGTGGATCATGTACAGCGCCATGCCGGCGATGAAATACGGGCTCCAGGTCGGCACCAGCATGATCTGCAGAAACTTGTTGCCGGCCTCGTCGGCGAAGACGCCGCCGAACATCCACGCCGCCATGAAGACCAGGCACGACCGGTAGGTGATGCCGATCCCGGCGAGCACGGCCGCCAGCACGTAGAAGTGCATCTCGACCCAGAGCGTCCAGTAGACGGCGTCGACGTTCTCGACGCCGAGCCCGCCCTGGAGCATCGTCAGGTTCGGCACGACGAGCCCGGGGACGCCGTGCCCCTCCCGGAAGACGGCGTACACGACCGCGCCGAGCAGCACGCTCGCCCAGTACGCGGGCATCAGCCGCACCAGCCGGGAGACGCCGAACTCGCCCGGGGAGCGCCCCCACGCGCTCATCAGGATCACGAAGCCGCTGATGACGAAGAACAGGTCGACGCCGAGGTAGCCGTACCGGGTGACCGCGCCCAGCGCGGGGAACATCTCGCGGGCGTGCTCCGGCCACGGCCCCGCGCCGCCGAACCCGGTGAAGTGGTACAGCACGACGGCGATGGCCGCCAGGAAGCGGAGCAGG
This sequence comes from Spirillospora sp. NPDC046719, assembly GCF_040645715.1. NCBI lineage: Bacteria > Bacillati > Actinomycetota > Actinomycetes > Streptosporangiales > Thermomonosporaceae > Spirillospora > Spirillospora sp. NPDC046719. The sequence goes on from NZ_JBEYYT010000340.1 coordinate 2,592, forward strand.
TCGAGTTCGCGGAGCCGCGGGCGTCGGGGGGTCACCGCGGAACCCTCTCGGGGACGGGTTGCGCGGCGCGGGACGCGGCGTGAGAACCCGGTGAACGGCGGGTGTAGCCGGGGATGACCCGCGCCGGGCTCCAGGGGCCCCAGGGCCGCCCGGGGACGGGCCCCGGGTTTCGCGCGACGGGCGCGTGGGGCGGGAGGGGGTCAGTAAGATACCGGTGCATTCGCACCCGACTTTTGGTGGTCCTCCATGACATCTCGCCGCGCCCGACGCGGCGCGGCGACCCTCCTGCTGTGCCTGGGCCTGCTCGGCCTGCCCCTGCTGGCCGGGTGCGGCGGCACCGGAGGGCCCGGCCCCCGGACGGCCCGGGCGGACGGCCCGGCCCAGAAGAAGGCGGCCACGCGGTCGTCGGTGGTGTTCTTCCTCGGCGACAGCTACACGGTCGGGGACCGCGGCGTACTGCCGGAGACGACGTACGCGTCGGCGACCGGGCGGCTGATGGGCTGGCAGGTCATCGTGGCGGGCCGCGCCGGCACCGGCTTCGTGAAGACGGTCGCCGGGCAGTCGTTCCTGCAGCTGTTCGAGAGCCAGCTCGGCTGGCGGCCCGCGCCCGACCTGCTGATCGTCTCGGGCGGGCACAACGACTGGCGGGTCCAGCCGCCGCGCGTCGCGGCGGCCGCGCGGACGCTGCTCGAACGGGCCAGGCAGCGCTGGCCCGGCACGCACGTCGTGCTGATGGGGCCGCTGTGGGGCAACGACACGCCGCCGCCCAACGAGCTGGCCGTCCGCAACGCGCTCCGGAACCTCGCGACGCAGATGGCGGTCCCGTTCGTCGACCCGCTGGCGGAGCGGTGGATCACCGGGAACCGGCTGACCCACCGGGGCAACGCGCCCCAGTACATCAAGCGGGACGGCACCCACCCGGACGAGGCGGGCCACCGCTACGTGGCGACCCGCCTCACCGCCGACATCAAGCGCCTGGGCCTCGCCCACCCGCTCCGCCGACCCGCCTGACCCGGACCGCCGGGTCGCGGCGCGCCGCCGTCACGGGTGCTCCATGACGACGGCACGCCGCGGTGCGCGAGGGGTCAGTGACGCGCGGGGCGGGCGAGGCTGAGGGAGAAGTCGCCCGCCTCGTCGGTCCAGAACTCGGCGAGCTCCATCCCGGCGGACTCCAGCTCGGACGCGAGGCGCTCGCGGCGGAACTTCGCCGAGATCTCGGTGCGCATCTCCTCGCCCGCGGCGAAGCGGACGTCCAGGTCGAGGCCGCCGACGCGGACGTCCTGGTCGCGGGTGGAGCGCAGCCGCATCTCGATCCACTCCTCGGCGCCGTCCCAGACGGCGACGTGCTCGAACGCGTCCGGGTCGAAGTCGGCGTCCAGCTCGCGGTCGATGACGGAGAGCACGTTCTTGTTGAACTCGGCGGTGACGCCGGCGGCGTCGTCGTAGGCGCGGACGAGGCGTCCGGGGTCCTTGACGAGGTCGGCGCCGAGCAGCAGGAAGTCGCCGTCGTCCATGGTGGCGCGCAGCCCGCCGAGGAACCCGACGCGGTCGGCGGGCGGCATGTTGCCGATCGTCCCGCCGAGGAAGGCGATCAGCCGGCGCTCCCCGGCGGGCAGCAGGTGCAGGTGCTGCTCGTAGTCGGCGACGACGGTCCGGACGGTGAGGCCCGGATGGTCGGCGGCGATCCCGGCGGCGGCCTCCTCCAGGAAGTCGCCGCTGACGTCCACCGGGACGTAGGCGCGCAGCGTCCCGTGGAGGGCGCCGAGCAGCAGCCGGGTCTTCTCCCCCGACCCGGCGCCCAGCTCCAGCAGGGTGCGGGCGCCGGTGATCGCGGCGATCTCGGGGGCGCGGGCGGTGAGGATCTCGCGCTCGCGGCGGGTCGGATAGTACTCCTCCAGCTTGGTGATCTCCTCGAAGAGCGCGCTGCCGCGCTCGTCGTAGAACCACTTGGGCGGCAGGGTCTTCGGCGTGCCGGTGAGCCCCTCCCGGACGTCCTGTCGGAGCGTCTTGGCGAGGTCGTCGGCGGTCAGGAACCGGTCCACGTGGTCCTCCTAGCAGCGGGTCTGTCTACAGCGGGTCGATGCGGACGCCGGAGCCGGGTCCGGCGGTGACGAGCGAGCGGTCCGGGACGGGCCGCCAGCCGGGCCGGTCGTCCAGCGGTTCGGAGGCGATCCGGATCGCGTCCGCGTCCTCGCGGACGAACAGCGAGTCGCCCCAGGTGGTGGCGGCCAGTGCCGTCCCGTCGGAGGCGAGCAGGTTGTAGCGGCCGCCGGTGAGGCCGGTGACGGTCCCGACGACGGCGGCGAGGCCCTCGCCGAGGGACGCGCCGCCGCGCCAGTTCCGGACGGCGAGCGCGAACAGCGGCGCCGAGTCGAGCGGGGCGCGGGCGTCCGGGACGCCGGCGAGGTCGCCGGCGAGCTCGCGGAGCTTGGCCTCGACGCCGGCGAACCCCTCGACCTTGCCGTTGTGGCTGAACAGCCAGGGCCCTTCGCGGAACGGCTGGGCGCACGACTCGTCCACGGGGAACCCGACGGTCGCCGAGCGGATCGCCGCGACGGCGCAGGACGCGCGGACGGCGCCCGCGATCTCGCGGAACGACTGGTCGGTCCAGATCGGCTGGGACCGCCGGAACCGGACGGCGGCGCCGTCCTGGTACCAGCCGGCGCCGTACCCGTCGGCGTTCAGCAGGTTCCCCTGCGTCATGCGCGGCGCGTACGCCTGGTGCTCAAGGGAGTGCTCCCCCTCGTAAACGAGCGAGTGCAGCGTCCGCTCGGGGCCGAGGTAACCGAGGTGGCGGCACATTCAGCGCCCCTCCCCGGCCTGCGCCTCGTGGTGGGACGACCCCCCGCGCTCCCCGGCGACCGCAGAGCGCGCGCAGCGGAAGCCGGAGAAGATCTGCCGCCGGATCGGGTAGTCCCAGTTGCGGAACGAGCCGCGCACGGCGAGCGGATGCGTCGCCCACGAGCCGCCGCGCAGGACCTTGTAGTCGGGGCCGAAGAACACCTCGGAGTACTCCTTGTAGGGGAACGAGCGGAACCCCGGGTAGCCGTGGAAGTCCGACGACGTCCACTCCCACACGTCGCCGATGAGCTGCCGGACCCCGTACGCCGACGCACCGGACGCGTAGGAGCCGGCCTCGGACGGGCGCAGCAGCCGCTGCCCGAGGTTGGCGCGGCCCTCCTCGTAGACCTCGCCCCAGGGGTACTTCCGTGACCGCTGTACGGCCGGGTCCCAGCGCGCGGCCTTCTCCCACTCGGCCTCCGTGGGGAGGCGCTTGCCGGCCCACCGCGCGTAGGCGTCCGCCTCGTACCAGCACACGTGCTGGACGGGTTCGCGGGGCGGGACGGGCTCGGTGCGCCCGAACCGGCGCCGCAGCCACTGCCCTCCTTCCCTCGTCCAGAACGCGGGGGCGCGCTTGCCGCTGCTGTTGCGCCACTCCCAGCCGGCCGGGGTCCACCAGCGCGGGTCGTCGTAGCCGCCCGCCTCGATGAAGGCGAGGTAGGCGGCGTTGGTGACCGGCTCCACGTCGATGTAGTACGCGGGCAGGTCGACCAGGTGGCCCGGACGCTCGTTGTCGTACGCCCACGGGTCGTCCGAGGTGCCCATCTCGAACGGGCCGGCCGGGATGAGGACCTCGTCTCCCCCGGCCGCGGCGGCGGGCGTCTGCAGGGGCTCCGCGAGCGGGTCGAGCAGGGCGGGAGCGCCCTTGCGGAGCTGGTGCGTCGCCAGCATCGTCTCGTCGTGCATGTGCTCGTGCTGGACGACCATCCCGTACACGAACCCGCCGGACGTCAGCGGGTTCGCCGTGTCGAACCGCACGGACCCGAGCGCGTCCAGCACCTTGGCGCGCACCGTGCCGATGTAGGCGCGCGCCTCGTCCGGCGGCAGCAGCGGCAGCGACGGCCGCTCGGCGCGCGGGTGCTCGAACGCGTCGTAGAGGCCGTCGATCTCCGGGCGCATGGGCTCGGCGCCCGCGGCGGCCCGCAGCAGCCACAGCTCCTCGTAGTTGCCGACGTGCGCCAGGTCCCAGACCAGCGGCGACATCAGCGGCGACACCTGCGAGGTGAGGTCGTCCTCGGCGAGGACGTCGGTGGTCAGGCCGAAGCTGCGGGCGCGCACCCCGCCGAGCTCCTCGGCGATCAGTTCCTTCAGCGCGTCCTCGTCGTGCTCGGCGATGGAGCCCGGGGAGCTCAGCGGGGCCATGTCGGGTCCTCCTCGGACGTCGTGGTGGGAGCGTCGTGGTGGTCGTGGGCGCCGTCGCCGGAGGCCGCGGAGGCGAAGGCGAAGGCGGGGTCGTCGTCGGCGGGGGTGCGGCCGCGCTCGACGTAGCGGTGCGCGTACTCCTCCACCAGCGGGACGAGCCCGGCGGCGCCCATCCTCGGCAGCGCGTCGAGCGCCGCCGTGAAGCAGGTGCGCGCGGCGGCGGCCAGCGACGCGTCGGCGAGCCCCAGGCGGGCCGCCTCCGCCCACAGCCCCGCCACGGGCTCGGCGGCCTCCTCGGCGGCGCGGGACGCGGCCGGGTCGTCGAGCAGGGCGGCCGCGACGGCGACGGGCACCGGCCAGTACCGGGCGGGCAGCGCGTCGATCATCCGCAGTTCCAGCCAGCCGCGCGGCCGGACCGGCGGGAACAGCGTGGACAGGTGGTAGTCGAGGTCCTGCTGCCCCGGCTCGCCCTTGTCCAGCCATTCCTTGAACGACATGCCGGGGTCGGACACCCACTCCCCGGACGCCGTCTTGACCAGCATGACCCGCGCGTCCAGCGCGTACCGCGTCCACGCCTCGGCGGGGTCGCCGTCCGCGCCGTCGCGCAGCACCGGCAGGGTGCGGCACGGGTCCAGCTCGGTCCAGATGGCCTGCCGGGACGAGCGCAGCCCGGTGCGGCGGCCCGCCTTCAGCGGCGAGTTGGCGAACGCGGCGATCAGCAGGGGGCCGAGCGCGTGCGTGAGCCGCCACCGCCGGGCGGCGTCCGCGCGGTCGGCGCCGATGTCCAGGCAGACCTGGACCGACGCGGTCGAGCACATCATCGCGAGCCCCGCGTCGGCGAACCCGCCCGCGCTGAAGTAGTCGCGCATGCACCCGTAGCGGGGGTGCTCGGCCTGGAAGCGGGGCAGCCGGACGGGGTCGACGCCGTGGCCGACGAGGTCCAGCCCCGCCGGCGCGAGCGCGTCCCGCACGTGCGCGATGTCCCCGGCGAGCGCGGAATGCAGTTCGGAAACGCCGCGGAACGGCGCGGAGCTCAGTTCCAGCTGCCCGCCGGGCTCGTAGGTGACCGCGCTTCCGCCGGGCGGCGGACCGGCCTCGTCGACGAGCATCCGCACCCGCCGCGCGGGCACGTGGGCCGCCCGGTCGGCGGCGTCGACGACGAACCACTCCGTCTCCGCGCCGACCGTCCCGGGCGGGCCGGTCTTGAAGCAGACGCCGTAAATGTGCTGGTAGACGCCGTCCTCGGTGAGCCGTGGCACGCGACCTCCGGAAAAAGTTCGATAACGAGTTCGAATCCTTCCCTGCTGAACCGGATCAGGAATCAGCGAATTTTCGGGAACTTCCTTAAATCTGGGTGAACATGACCGTCTGTCGCTAAAACGATTACTTTCCGTGGCTATTCGACACGATGTTCACTCCCCGGCTTCTCACCGGTTGACCCGAGGCGCTAGAGTCCCGCTACCGACCGGTTTGCACACATTTGTGTAGCCCGGTACCAGACAGCGGAGACGACCGGGAGGTCACATGCGCGGCGACCTGGGCTCGCTCTACGACGCGCACGCCGCCCGCCTGTACGCGTACTGCTGGTCGCTCGTCGGCGACCAGCTCGCGGCGGCGGCGGTCGGCGACACCTTCGCCGCGGCGGTGCACCAGCCGCCGCGGGGCGACAGCGTGCTCTGGCTCTACTCCCTGTCCCGCACCGCGTGCGCCGAGCGCGGCGCCTTCGGCACGGCGCCCGGCGGGCTGCCGTTCGCCGACCCCGACCCGCTGCTGCGCGCCGCGGGCTCCCTGCGCGCCGACCACCGCGAGGTCCTGCTGCTGTGGGCCGGCGAGTGGCTGGAGATCCGCGACATCGCCCGCGTCCTCGGCCTCGCGCCCGACACCGCCGGCCAGCTGCTGAACGCGGCCCGGTCCCGGCTGGAGCGCGCCGTCCTCGACACGCTGATGCGCGGCACAGCCGGGCCGCAGCTCGAGCTGATCTCCGCGTTCGAGAAGGGGAGGCTGCCGCAGCTGCTCGCCAAGCGCGCGCCGGCGCAGGCGCCCGGCTGGCTGCGCGACCAGGTCCTCGCCGCGTGCGAGGCGGAGGCCGACCGGCCGCTGCCGACCGTCGCCGCCCCGAGCCCGCTCGTCGTCATCGGCGACGCCGACCGCAGGCCGCGGCAGAAGCGCGGCGTGTGGTCCAAGGGCCTCGGCGCGGCCGCGGGCGTCGCCGCGTCCGCGGCCGCCGTCATCGGCCTGCTGGTCTCCTGGCCCACCGCGAAGGGCGGCGGCGCCGCCTCGCTCGTCCCGACGGCCGGCAGCGGCCGCACCGATCCCGCGTCGGCGAAGACGACCAAGGTCACCGACAGCCCGCCGCCCGGCCTCACCGGTTCCGAGCGCTCGACCGGCGGCGCCGGCCCGTCCGGGAACCCGGTGACCAGCGCGTTCGACGGCCAGCCGCAGCCCGCCGGCACGCCCGGCCAGGGCGCCGCGCCCGGCACCCCGGGCGCGCCGTCGACCACGGGCGCTCCCGCCAAGAAGCCCGTGGGCTCCTCGCCCTCGGACAGCGACAACCCCGGGAGCGGCACCCCGAGCAAGCCCGGCGACACGTCGCCTACGACGCCGCCCGACTCGGGCACGCCGACCACTCCGCCGGACACCGGCGGCTCCGACCCCGCGACCCCGCCGGACGGCGGCTCGACCGACCCGACGACGCCGCCGGACACCCCGTCCGACCCGCCCGCGAGCGGCACGCCGGGCCCCAGCCCCACGTCCAACCCCACGCCCGAGCCCGGCCAGGGCTGACCCGGACCGCACGGGTCCGCTCGCGGAGCCGCTGAGGCCCCGGCATCGGGCTTCGGACGGGCGCGTCAGGCTTCGGAGGGAGCGGGGCCCGGCTTGAGGGAGTCCTGGACTTCCTGCACGGCGTGCGCGGCCCTGGCCTCGGCCGCCTCGATGGCGTCGGCCACGGGCGTCGCGCCGGTCGCCCGGCCCCGTTCGCGGAGCAGCAGCACGCCGCCGACCAGCGCGCCGCTGATCATGGCGACGAGGTGCCCGACGGCGGCGACCTCCAGCGAGAACAGGCCCTCGAACAGGAAGGGCAGGAGCGAGACCCAGGCGGCGAAGGCGAGCAGCCGGCGGATCCGGCCGTGCCCGTACAGGATCGCGGCGACGAGCGCCGCGCACAGCACGTAGGACGGGCCGACGTCGGAGATCGTCCGGACGGAGTCCGACAGCAGGCCGGCCTCCAGCCGCACGAACGCGATGCCCTGGCTGATCAGCGTGCCGGTGACGTGCGAGACCGCGACCAGCACGATCGCGCGCGCGTTGCCGAACCGCCGCACGACGGGGAACAGCCCGAGCACCGCGACGACCAGCAGCGCGGCCTGCGACCCCTCGGCGACGAACGCCGAGGCGACCATCGTGCCGACCGGGTCGACCGAGAGGTTCGCCAGGTTGGTGCTGGCCCACGCCACGACGGCGCGCTGGGCCGCCGGCGGCAGCAGGACGACCTGCACCAGCCAGATCGCCGCGAACAGGCCCACGAACGCCAGCGGCATCGGGTACCGCTTGATGAAACCGCCCATCATCCCGGCAAGCCTAGGTGCTCCAGATGTGTCGGGGCCCCGATACCCCCGAGACTCACAGGAAAACGACGGCTTCTCCAAGGTGCCTCCCTGCCCACGGGTACGGGCGCGCCTGCCCACGGGTACGGACGCGCCGGACTCCGGGTTCGATGCCGGGTCCGGCGGCGGGGGTCGGCGGCGGGGTCGGTGCGGCGGCGCGGCGCGCCGTCCCTGGGCGGCGGGTGGGACGGCGCACCGCGGGTCATGGGGCGGGCGTCAGACGGCGGCGGCGCCGTCCACGGGGCTGGTG
>NZ_JBEYYT010000341.1:0-10635 GCF_040645715.1 Spirillospora sp. NPDC046719
CCGGCTGATGTCCGTGCTGTACATGTCCTGCTCCTTGTTCCTGCCGGGCCCTCTTGGCCCGACATGTACAAGGTTCGCCCTAAGGCCCCGGGGCCTACATCGGGACGACGCCCTATTCGCGCGCCTTAGGTCGCCTTAGTTCCGGGCGGCTGAGGCTCAGGCGCCTTAGAGGGGGGGTGCAGGCGGTGCCGGACGCCTTAGGCGGACGGGTCTGACCTCAGGAAACGGCGCGGACGAGGAGGTCGGTGAGGGCCTGCCCGGCGGACTCGTCCAGGGGCGCGTGGTCGAGCATGAGCCTGTACCACAGCACGCCGTAGACGACGTCCATCAGCAGTTCGGGGTCGGTGCCGGCGGCGATCTCGCCGCGCTCGGCGGCGCGGTCGAGGATGCCGCGGAGCGCGGCGCGGCGGGCGAACAGGAACCGGTCGCGGAACGCGCGGGCGAACGCCGGGTCGAGGAGCGCCTCGGCCATCAGGCCGATGAGGACGGGGCGCTGGCCGCGCTCCCGGAAGGTCGCGGCGAGGAACTCGGTGAGGTCGCCGGGGAGGGAGCCGGTGTCCGGGACGGTGATGCGCTCGTCGGCGAGCTCGACCAGGCCGTCCAGGACGACGTCGGCCTTGGACGGCCACCAGCGGTAGATCGTCTGCTTGCCGACGCCGGCGGCGGCGGCGATGCCCTGCATGGTGAGGGCGGCGTAGCCGTGCTCCTGGAGCCCCTCCATCGCGGCGTCGAGGATCGCGCGCCGTGCCGTCTCGCTGCGTGGCCGTCCCATGCGGGCCAGTTTACAAGACGCGGCGTCTCGATTTAATATCGAGACGTCACGTCTTGAAATGGAGGCGCGGAATGCGCGTTGTGATCATGGGTGGGACGTCCGGCATCGGGCTGGCGGCCGCGGAACTGCTGGCGGCGCGGGACGCCGAGGTGATCGTCACCGGCCGGGACCCGGCGAAGTTCGCCGCGGTGAAGTCCGCGACCGCGGAACGGGTCGACGGCACCGACGAGGAGGCGGTCGCCGCGTTCTTCGAGCGGACCGGCGAGATCGACCACCTGGTGCTCGCCTTCAGCCCCGGCGCCGTCGGCATGGGCCCGATCGGGCAGGCGCGGCTGGCCGACGTCCGCGCCGCGTTCGACGGGAAGCTGTTCCCGTATCTGTCGGCGATCCAGCACGCGAAGGTGGCCGGGTCGATCACCTTCGTGTCGGCGGCGTCCGCCCGCGCGGCCCTGCCGGGGACGGCGGCGCTCGCCGCGGTGAACGGCGCGATCGAGCGGATCGTGTCGCCGCTGGCCGCCGAGCTGTCGCCGGTCCGGGTGAACGCGGTCGCGCCCGGCGTCGTGGACACCCCGTGGTGGTCGTTCCTGCCGGACGAGCACCGGGAGGCGCAGTTCGCCGAGGCCGCGGGCGGCCTCGCGGTCAAGCGGGTCGGCACCGCCGAGGACGTCGCCGAGGCGATCGCGTACCTCGTCGGCGCGACCTACGTGACCGGCACGATCCTGCCCGTGGACGGCGGCTTCACCGTCGCCTGAGCCGCCGCGCCGGCGCGGCGCCCGCACATGGCGGGCGCCGCTTGGGACCCTGTGTCGCGGGGGCCGCTCGGGAGCCCCGCGTTGCGGGCGCCGCCGTGCCTCAGCGCTTGTAGCGGCGGCCGTGGATCATGTTGATCAGACCGAGGACGCGCGCCATCTCCTTCTCCGTGCGGCCGAACGACGTCAGGTTCATGGTGGCGAACCGCTGCCGGGTGATGGCCTTCGGGCGGGCGAACTCGCGCAGCCCGTCCGCGCCGTGGATGCGGCCGAAGCCGGACTCGCCGACGCCGCCGAACGGCAGCGCCGCGACCTGCGCGAACGCGGCGAACGCGTTGATGGACGTCATGCCCGAGCGCATCCGGCGGGCGGCGTCCATCGCCCGGGACCTGCTGCCGGAGAAGATCGTCCCGGCGAGGCCGTAGCTGGTCCGGTTGGCCTTCTCGACCGCCTCGTCCAGGTCCTTGACCCGGTGGACGGTGATGGTCGGGCCGAACGTCTCCTCGCAGACGGCGGACGAGTCGTCCGGCACGTCGGTGAGCACGACCGGCTCGACGTAGGGCTTGCGGACCGACTCGGCGCCGCCGACGACGGCCCTGCCGCCCTTCTCGAGGGCGTCCTTGATGTGGCGCTCGATGACGTCGAGCTGACCCGGCATGGTGATCGGGCCGTAGGCGGCCTCGCGGTCGAAGCCGGGCCGCAGCTCCTTCGCCTTCTCGGTGATCTTGCCGAGGAAGCGGTCGTAGACGTCGTCCAGCACGTAGATCCGCTCGACCCCGATGCAGGTCTGGCCGGCGTTGGACATCGCGCCCCACAGCGCGGCGTCGGCCGCGGCGTCCAGGTCGGCGTCGGAGTCGACGATGCAGGCGTCCTTGCCGCCGCACTCGGCGACGATCGGGGTGAGGTTCTCGGCGCAGGCGGCCATCACCCGCTTCGCCGTGCGGCCGGAGCCGGTGAAGGCGATCTTGTCGACGTCCGGGGACGAGGCGAGCGCGGCGCCGGTCGGGCCGAGGCCGGTGACGACCTGCAGCACCGGGTGCTCGGGGACGACGCCCTCGACCAGCTCGGCCAGCAGCAGCCCGACGCCGGGGGTGAACTCCGACGGCTTGAAGACGACCGCGTTGCCGGCGGCGAGCGCGTAGGCGATCGAGCCCATCGGGGTGAAGATCGGGTAGTTCCACGGGCCGATCACGCCGACCACGCCGAGCGGCTGGTACTCCAGCTCGCAGCGCTGGTTGATGGCCATGAGGCCGGGGTAGACGGTGCGCGGGCCGAGGACCTTCCGCGCGTTGCGGGCCGCCCAGTCCAGGTGGGAGATCGCCATGATCGTCTCCAGCTGGGCGTCCTGCACCGGCTTGCCGGTCTCCTGGTGGATGACCTCGGCCATCCGGTTGAGGTTGCGGGTGAGCGCCCCCTTGACGTTCAGCAGCCGGAGGCGGCGCTCCTTCCAGCCGAGGGCGCGCCACCAGCCGGCCGCCTCGCGGGCCCGCTCGAGCGCCTGCGCGACGGCGGCGGCGTCGTGCACGGGGTGCTCGCCGACGACCTCGCCGGTGGCCGGGTTCAGGGACGCGAACGTCTCGGTGCTCTCCGTGGCCACGGACATGCGGAACCTCCCGGGAGGAGCCTGGTAAGTGGTTACTTGCACTTGTGTACTCGCTAGTAAATCACTCTAGGCGCCCGGGTGTCCCCGCCCGGCGGTCCGTCCCCGCTCAGGCGTCCGGGATCCAGCTGCCGTGGAAGCCCGCCGGAACCCGGCGGGGGAGCCGCACGCTCGCCGTCCGCGACAGGTCGGCCGCGTCCAGGACGACGAGTTCGGCGCTGGACGGCCCGGAGACGATCGACATCAGCCAGCCCTCGTCCTCCCCGCGCGCCCCCTCGGCGGGGACGAAGACCGCCTCGCCCACCGACGCGTCCTCCCCGAACGCCCGCACGGACGAGGAACCGTCCCGCAGGTCGTATTTCACGACGGCATCACCCGCGACCGTGTAGAGGAAGCGGTGGCGGCGGCCGGTCCGGGCGTCGTCGTGGGTCGGGAACTCCACGTTCCGGTCGTCGAGCTGCTCCTCGACGGCGCGTCCCGTGGCGGGGTCCAGGGTCCAGCGGTACAGGTGCGCGCTCCCGGAGCGCGCCGCGTGCTGCGCCGGGTCCCGCGCCGGGTCCCGCGTCGGATCAACCGAGCCGCCGATCTCCTTCCAGATCGCGGCGAAGTCCTCGGGCCGGTACCGGACGCCGTCCAGCACGATCCGTCCGGCGGCGTCCTCGTGGGCGTTGCCGACGTGGAAGACGTAGCAGGGGTCGATGCCGAACCAGCGCACGTCGCCGGGCGCGTCCCGCCGCATGACGCCGAGCCGGGCGCCGTAGGCGTCGTCCCAGCGGAACGGCATGCCCCGGCCGCCCAGCGCCAGTTCCAGGTCGAACACGACGGGCAGGTCCAGCCAGACCACGTGGTGCTCGGTGATCGCGAAGTCGTGCATCATCGTCGGTCCCGGGACCTCGATCTCGTGGCTCTCCACGACCCGCGATCCGTCGGCCGACAGCCGGTGGTACGTCAGGTACGGCGGGAGCACGCCGTAGCCGAAGAACAGCAGCTCGCCGGTCACCGGATCCTGCTTGGGATGCGCCGTCATCGCGGTGGTGAGCGTCCCGCCGAAGTCGCACGGCCCGACCGTCCCGGCGTCCGGCGTCATCTCGTACGGGAAGCCGATCTCGACCAGCGCGAGGATCCTGCCGCCGTGCGGCACGACGTGGGTGTTGGCGGGGACGGCCGTGAAGTCGAGCGTCCCGTCGTCCGCGGCGAACCGGGCGTCCTCGTCGAGGAACGTCCTGGTCCGCACCCACCGGTTCCGGTACCACTCGGCGCGCCCGTCGCGGAGCCGCACGCCGTGGATCATCCCGGGCCCGGTGAACCAGTGGCCGCTCGGCCTGCCCGGCAGCGGGTTCGGGCCGTTGCGGAAGTACCGTCCGGTCAGCTCGGGAGGGAGCGTTCCGGTGACCTCCAGGCCGGTGGCGTCGATCTCGTCCGGGACCGGGGCGAGGGCGCCCTCCAGCCAGCCGGCGTTCCGCGTCGTCTCCATGTCCTGTCCTCCGCTGAGCCGTTCGAGGGGCCTTTACCTGGGCGTTCCCGGTGCGGGCGCGCTCAGCGGACGGGTTCGCGGTCGATGCCGTGGCGGGCGAAGTACCGCTTCTGCGCGATCTCGGGGTAGCGGGCGGTGAAGACGATCGGGACGGTGAATCCGGCGATCTTCACGGCGACGAGCAGCGCGGTGTCGTCCGGCGCGGCGTGCTGCACGTAGGCCAGGACGAGCGCCATGACCGTGAAGCTGACGGCCCAGACGATCGCGATGACCGCGGTGATGCGCTTGAACAGGTCCGTCGCGGCGATCTCGGCGCTGACGTCGCGGCGGCCGACGCCCTCGGTGAACGGCCGTCCGGCGAGGAGCGTGCCCCAGGCGGTGAGCGCGAGCCAGCCGATCGCCAGGGACGCGCCGTAGTCCAGCAGGGACGAGTCCGGGGCGGCGAAGGAGAGCGCGGTCAGCAGCGCCATGAAGACGATGGTCGACAGTTCGAGGATCAGCGAGTCGAGGCGGTGCCCCCTGCGCAGGTCCTGGGCGAGGAGGACGAGGGCCGCCGCGAGGCCGGCCGCCGCGCCGGCCTGGTCGCTCCAGCCGCTCACCACGGCGAGCAGGATCCAGGGGAGGAAGGTCCGGAGGTAGTAGAGCAGCATGGCGCGAGCCTCTCGTCGGGAGCGACGTTCCAACTTCGACATGTCAGAAACTAGACGTGTCATAATCGACATGTCAACAGCGACGTGTCACAATCGAGGAATGAGCCTGCGACACGCGCTGCTGGGGCTGCTCGCCGAGATGGACGGCGCCAGCGGATACGACCTGCTGAAGGTGTTCGAGATCTCGCTCGGGACGGTCTGGCAGGCGACCCAGAGCCAGCTCTACGGCGAGCTCGGCAAGCTCACCGACGGCGGCCTGATCGAGGTGTCCGCCGAGGGGCCGCGCGGCCGCAAGGAGTACGCGATCACCGACGCGGGCCGGGACGAGCTGCACCACTGGATGGTGGACACCGACCCGAGGCCGAACCGCCGCGACGAGGTGATGCTGCGGGTCTTCTTCCTCGACCAGATCGCGCCCGAGGAGGCCGTCGCCTACATGGACCGGATGATCGACGCCCTCTCCGGCCGGCTCGACGACCTCGCCCGGCTCGAGGAGATCGTCCCGTGGGAGGAGGAGGGCGGCCTCACCGGCAACGGCCGGCTGACCATGGAGTACGGCAAGCGCTTCATGGCCATGCGCCGCGACTGGTTCGTCTGGGCGCGCGAGCAGTACAAGGAGCGCCGCCCTGCCGCGGTGCCGGACCCCGCGGTGCCGTCCGATAGAGCCGGGGGATCGGGGCCGGCGGGGGGCTGACAAGCGTACGGCCGGGCAAGGCGGGGGCCTGCCCGGCCGTTATCCGTCCCGCCCTCAGCTCGCGGGCGGAGGGCGGGACTCAGTGCGGTGCGGCCGTCAGAAGTGGTCCGCGGCCCATTCGGCGAACGTCCGGGCGGGACGTCCGGTGATGCGCTCGACCTCCGGCGAGATCTCCGGCTCCCGGTGCACCGCCTCGGCGCGCACCCGCAGCAGCGCGTCCACGATCCCTTCGCGCATGTAGGGGCGGCTCAGCATCTCCTCCCGCGCCTGCTCGGGGGAGATCTCCTCGAACCGGGCCGGGACGCCGGCGGCGGCGCCGATGATCTCGACCATCTCCGGATGCGTGAGCGCCTCGGGCCCGCTGAGCACCGGCTTCGCGCCGACGAGGCCGTCCGACAGCAGGGCCCGCGCGGCGACGGCGGCGATGTCGCGCTCGTGGATCGGCGTGCTGCGGGCCCGCGCGTACGGCTCGCGCACCGGCTCGCCGGCACGGATCGCGTCCGCCCAGGCGAGCGCGTTGGTCGCGAACTCGCCGGGGCGCACGAACGTCCACTCCAGGCCGGTCGCCTCGATCGCGCGCTCGAACTCCAGGTGGTGGGCGCCGATCACGTTGCGCGGGTCGTCGTCGAGCGCGGCCGCCGACGACAGCATGACGACGCGCCGGACGCCGTGGTCGCGGGCGCGCTCCAGCACGTCGCCCAGGCCGTTCCAGAACACGGCGGGGTTGAGGAACATCGACGTGACGCCGTCCAGCGGCATCTCGTCGGTGCGGGCGACCTCCACCTCGCCGGGCAGGCGCGCGGTGGCGGGGTCGCGGGTCAGCGCGCGGACCTTCACGTCCGCGCAGAGCAGCTCGCCGACCACGTGGCGGCCGACGTTGCCGGTGGCTCCGGTGACAAGGATCATCGTTCGTTCTCTTTCCCTCGGGGGTGTCCCCGCCCATCTTCAACCAAATGGATGAACTCGTCAACCAGCCGGATGTATGACGCCGTCAGCCGGGCGGTACGATGAACGGCGTGACGGAGGAGACGAGGCGGCCGCGGCGCGCGCCCGGCCCGGGCGAGCGCAAGCTGGACGCCGAGCGGTCCCGGCGGCTGCTCCTCGACGCGGCCCTGGACGAGTTCGCCGCCAAGGGCTACGCGGGCGCCCGCGTGCAGGACATCGCCGACCGCGCCGGCGTGAACAAGCAGCTGATCAACTACTACTTCGGCGGCAAGGAGGGGCTGTACCGGGAGATCTCCGTCCACTGGCGCGAGACCGAGGCCCGGTTCAACGACCCGGACATCGGCCTGGACGAGGTGCTGATCCGCTACCTGCGGCACGCCCTCGACGACCCGCGCGGCACCCGGCTGAACGCCCTGCGCGGCCTCACCGGCACCTTCGACGGCGAACCGCCGATCGAGCGCGAGGACCTGTCGGAACTGGTACGGCGCCAGGCAGAGGGCGAACTCGCCGACGACCTGGACCCGGCCGCGGTCATGCTCGTGATGATGGCCGTCGTCGCCGCGCCCGTCGTGCTGCCGCTCGCCGTCCACCGCGTCTTCGGCCTCAGCCCCGACTCACCCGAGTTCCAGGAGCACTACGCCGAACAGCTCCGGCGGATCGTCCGGCACCTCGCGGGCCGTCCCCGCACGGAGGCCGGCGAGGGAACCGCCGCGGGCGGCGCAGAGGGCGCGGACGTTGCGGGCGGCGCCGGCGGCGCGGGGGACTAGCCTCAGCTCTGCCAGAACAGGAACAGCGAGTGGCCCATCTCGATCGAGATGGCGCCGATCCCCAGCGCGTCCGTGATGTGGTAGATCAGGTGGAAGAAGCCCCGGTTGATCGGCCCGATCCACAGCAGCGCGATCAGCACCAGGAAGGCGTAGCCGCCGTACCCGCTGATCTGGTCCACCAGGCGGCGCGGCAGGTACGGCTCGACGATCCCGAAGCCGTCCAGCCCCGGGATCGGCAGCAGGTTCAGCAGCGCCGCCGTGACCTGCAGGAACGCCAGGAACGCCAGCCCCAGCCAGAACACCGCGTGGCCCTGCGCCGCGAAGTTCTTGTAGATCACCGCGAGCATGATCGCGAAGATGGCGTTGGACAGCGGGCCCGCCGCCGACACCAGGCTGTGCCGCAGCCGGCCGGGGATGCGGTGCCGCTCGATCCACACCGCCCCGCCGGGCAGGCCGATCCCGCCGAGCAGGATGAACACCACCGGGATCAGGAAGCTCAGCAGCATGTCGGAGTACTTCAGCGGGTTCAGCGTCAGGTAGCCCTTCGCCGCCACGCTCCGGTCGCCGGACCGGTAGGCGATGTAGGCGTGCCCGAACTCGTGCACGCACAGCGACAGCACCCACGCCGCGATCACGAAACCGAACAGCGAGACCCGCGCCCCCTTGGCCGGGTTGTCCCCGTACCGCCAGGTGAGCAGGCCGCAGATGACGGTCGCCGCCACGATCACGAGGAACACCGGGCTCGGCTGCACCGCCGAACGCCTCCGCCTCGTGAAATCCGCAACCATCGCCCCGACCCCTTCCGGTCCGCGCCGTCGATTCCTTGCAAGCTACCGTCTCGTAGGTGCGGACACGCCCCCGCGCCCGATCAGAGCCCCGCGATCCCCGGCACCACGTACGTGCGCAGGAAGCGGCGCAGGTCGTCCGGCTCCCGCTCCCGGTCCATCACGATCAGCGACGTGATGATCCGGAACAGGAACTCCACCGTCCCCTCGACCTCGATGTCGGGACGCAGCGTCCGCTGCCGCTGCGCCTGCTCGAAATAAGGCCGCACATAGTCGCAGCACAACGCCAGGACGTGCTCCGCCGCGCCCGCCACCGCCGCCTGCATATGCCCCGCCGCCTCCGGCACCAGGAAATGCGCGATCGTCGGTTCGTTGCGGACGTACTCGACGGCGTCCATCGTCCCCTCGACGATCGCCTCCGGCACCGACCGCTCGCGGCGCAACCGCACCGCCAGCCGGTCCAGGAAGCGGTGCAGGTCCCGCACGACCACCGCGAGGATCAACTCGTCCCGCCCGCCGCTGACCGCCCGGTACACCGTCGCCCGCGACAGCTTCGCCGCGGCGGCGATGTCCTCCACGGTGGTCTTCGCCACGCCGAACCGGGAGAAGCACGCCTCGGCGGCGTCGATGATCCGCTCGCGCGTCGCGTCGGTACTGACCGGGGGCATGGCCGAAACATTACCGGCAGGCGCGGCGCCGCTACGTCCCGCGCGTCAGTCCAGCGTGTACTCCAGCGACCAGGTGTGCCCGCCGTCGGTGACGGTGATCTGCCCGACCCCGCGGATGCCCGCCAGCTCCCCGGTCCCGGACGTCGGCACGATCAGCCAGCGCAGCCACTGGGTGCCGGGCGTGCCGTCCTCGGTGCCCGCGCTGTGCTGCAGCACGAACGTGCCCTCCCGGCCGTGCAGGATCCCCTGCACGTGCTCGATCCCCACGTACGCCACCGGCCCGGCCGCCGACTCCACCGTGATCAGCTCGGTGGTGCTGGTGCCGACCAGGTCCCCGTGGAACGTCTTGCGGACGTGGACCCGCGTCAGCTTGTTGCCGCCCTGCTCGTCATAGGGCTTCTCGGCTTCCCACGCGTCGATGTCGAAAGCGCCGCTCGCTTGGAAGGTCATGCCCGCCATGATGCCCGCCACCACCGACAGCGTGCGAGACCCGCTGACCGGTGACCTGCCGAAGCCCCTAGGGAGAGCGGGGGCGGCCGGCCACCGTCCGGAGTGGATGCACCTGTTTCAGAGATCGATCTGCACCTGTTTTAGCGGCCGAGCTGCGCCGGTTTCAGAGGCCGAGCTGCACCTGTTTCAGAGGCCGAGCTGCACCTGTTTCAGAGGCCGAGCTGCGCCGGTCCTAGAGGCCGAGCTGTACCGGTCTTGAGGCCGAGTTCTACCGGTTTTAGAGGCCGAGTTGCACCGGTGCGTCCGGGAGCCCGCCGGTGATGAGCGCGCCCAGCGGTGCGGCAAGGTCGCGCGCGGAGAACACCTCGGGACCGCGGTGACGGGCGATGTCCTCAAGCCGCCACCAGCGGAAACCGGCGATGTGCTCGCCGGCCAGTTCGTCGTCCGACATGGAGCCCCGGGGCTGGAACGACGCGGTGCGGACGACGAAGTAGTCATTGATCACGCCGTCGTGACCGGCGGCATAGCCGGGACCGATGACCTCCTGATGCCACACATGCGGTGGGTTGGCACCGACCGCCAAGCCCACTTCTTCACGCAGTTCGCGACGCAGCGCGGCAAGCGGCGTCTCGCCGTCCTGGACACCCCCACCGGGGGCTGCCCAGACGACCACCTCACCTGCTTCTTCGGGAAAGACGAAACGGCAGAGCAGGACGCGGTCTTCTTCATCAAGAACGATCGCGCGAACCGAGCAACGCAGCTTCACCGATCATCCTGGGGCTGGGGCTGGGGCTGGGGCTGGGGCTGGGGCTGGGGCTGGGGCTGGGGCCGGGGCCGGGCGCTCTATGAGGGTCTGTGTCTTCCGACCTCGGGTTATGTAACCAGAACAGAGGGCGTGCTCGTCGTTGGCCCATGGGCGTTCAAGCCGTTCTCAAGGGGTGTTCGGGCGGTGGCGCGAGACGGGTTCTCGAATGGGGAGATCGGCGAGAGGGGTGTTCGGGTGGTGGGGTGGCGCTTGCGTACGGGGCCGCCCCTCCAAAGTCAAGGGCGCCTTCGGCGTCGCTTCGCGATGGACTTCGTC
>NZ_JBEYYT010000342.1:0-10605 GCF_040645715.1 Spirillospora sp. NPDC046719
GGCGCGGCCGGCGGGCAGCGGCCCCCGGCGCCGCAGGAGCCCGGCGAGCAGGAGCGGCAGACGCCTCCGCCGCCGCCCCCGACGATGGTCGAGCAGCCGCTGCGGCAGTACGGCGAGCAGCCCCCGCCGCCGCCCCAGCAGCAGTACGGCGCCCCCCAGTACGAGCAGCAGTACGAGCAGCAGCCCTACGGGCAGCAGCCCGGAGGCCAGGCGCCCTACGGCGCGCCTCCCGGCCCGGGCGGCTTCCCGCCGCCGGAGCAGCAGCAGTACGGCGGCCAGCCGGGCCAGCAGTACGGCCAGCAGCCCGAGCAGCAGTACGGCCAGCCCCAGCAGCAGGCGTACCCGCAGCAGCCGATGCACGGCGCTCCGCAGGAGCAGCAGCAGTACGGCCAGCCGCCGTTCGGCGCCCAGGGCGGCTACGCGCCGCCTCCGGAGCCGCGCGCGCCCGAGGGCGGCGCGCCCGCCGAGCAGGCGCCGCCGGCCCCGGGGCAGCCGCAGGACGCGGGCAACGAGCGCACCCTGATCGTGCCCGGACCCGGCGCGGGCGGGCAGGAGCCCGAGCGGCCGCAGCGTCCCCCGGTGGACGACCAGGCGACGCTGCACTGGTCGCCCGGCACGGACGTGCCCGTCGCGACCGGCCCGGAGCGCCGGCAGGAGCCGCCCGCCGAGCCGTGGCAGGCGCCGGTGCCGCCGTCGACGCCGGAGCCGTGGTCGCCCGAGGCGTCCCAGCCGGGGCAGCAGCAGGGCGGGCCGGGCCAGGGCCAGGCCGACCACGAGCGGACGATGATGGTCCCGCCGCCCGAGTCGGGCTTCGGCGGGTCCCCGCAGCCGGAGGAGCCGCCCGCGTTCGGCGCCCGCGGCGTCGAGGACGCCCGGCCGACCGAGGCGTTCGGCCCGTCCGCGCAGTCGCAGGGCCGGCACGCCGCGGAGCCGTCCGGCGGGATGGCCGAGCACACCCGCCTGGACATCGGGCAGCAGTCGTGGCAGCCGCAGTCCCAGGAGCAGCCGCCGCAGCCCGGCGCGCAGCAGTTCGGCCAGGACTACGGCCAGCAGCAGGGCTACGGCCAGCAGCAGGGCGCGCAGCAGTTCGGCCAGCAGGGTGAGCAGCAGCAGTACGGTGCGCAGCAGTTCGGCGCCCAGCAGGACCAGCAGCAGTACGGCCAGCAGTTCGGGCAGCAGCAGGACTACGGCCAGCAGCAGGACTACGGGCAGCAGCAGGAGTACGGGCAGCAGGGCTTCGGCCAGCAGCAGGGCGGGCAGCAGTTCGGCCAGCCCGGCGACCAGCAGCAGTACGGCGACCAGCAGCAGTACGGCGGCCAGCCCGCGTTCGGCCAGCCGGGCCAGCCCGCTCAGCACGGCCAGCACGGCCAGCAGGGACAGTTCGGGCAGCCGGGTCAGTACGGCCAGCCGACCACGTACGGGGCCGACGAGGGCAAGAGCGGCAAGAACAACACGCTCCTGTACATCATCGGCGGCGCGGTCGTCGCGGTGATCCTCATCGTCCTGATCGTCGCGTTCGTCCTCTAGCAGGCCCCGGCGGGGGAGGGCGTAAAAGATCGTCCACGTCTTCCCCAAGAGCCGGGGCGTGGGTCACAATGCCGACGGGTCTTCCCGCCACCGGGCGGGAACACCCGTCGGCCTTCTTCCGTTGATCTGTACGGGTGAGTCGGCTTTCGAGGGCCCTCCGGGCTTGCGCCGGACGGGGCTCACGCGGTAGTGCGCTCTTCGCTTTGCACTTTGGCGAAGGGGTCGGTAACCTCTTCACTTGTGCCCGCTGTATGCGGGCCGCTATGCGTGCGCGCCGGCGAGGTTCGACAGGACCGGCCCAGCGCCGCATCTACTCCCCGGCTTGATTCGGCCCTGAGATGGGCCGGGCGGTCTGTGTCGGTTGTTCGCGGGCAATGCTCCGTGAACCGGCGACACGCCCGACCGCGTGGGTCGGAGAGGTCGGGAAACCGGCAGGTCACAGCCTCGCCTGAGGTGGTGATTGCAGCAACAGGACTTACCGGCTCGGTACGAGGGAAGACGGAGACGCGGTGCCCACGATCCAGCAGCTGGTCCGCAAGGGCCGCCAGGACAAGGTGACCAAGAACAAGACGCCCGCGCTGAAGGAGAGCCCCCAGCGCCGGGGTGTCTGCACGCGCGTCTACACGACGACGCCCAAGAAGCCGAACTCCGCGCTTCGCAAGGTCGCCCGTGTCCGGCTGACCAGCGGGATTGAGGTCACGGCCTACATCCCCGGCGTCGGTCACAACCTGCAGGAGCACTCGATCGTGCTCGTGCGCGGCGGCCGTGTGAAGGACCTCCCGGGTGTTCGGTACAAGATCATCCGCGGGTCGCTCGACACTCAGGGCGTCCGCAATCGCAAGCAGGCGCGCAGCAAGTACGGCGCGAAGAAGGAGAAGAGCTGATGCCGCGCAAGGGCCCCGCTGGCAAGCGCCAGCTGATCGCTGACCCGGTGTACAACTCGCCGCTGGTCACCGCGCTCATCAACAAGATTCTCCTGGACGGCAAGCGTTCCATCGCGCAGAGCATCGTGTACGACGCCCTCGAGGGCGCCCGCGAGAAGACCGGCAACGACCCGGTCGTCACGCTGAAGCGCGCGCTCGACAACGTCAAGCCGACCCTGGAGGTCCGCAGCCGCCGTGTCGGTGGCGCGACCTACCAGGTCCCCGTCGAGGTGCGGCCGGCCCGCAGCACCACCCTCGCCCTGCGCTGGCTGGTGGTGTACGCCCGGCAGCGTCGCGAGAAGACCATGACCGAGCGGCTGATGAACGAGCTGCTCGACGCGAGCAACGGACTCGGCGCGTCTGTCAAGAAGCGCGAGGACACCCACAAGATGGCGGAGTCCAACAAGGCCTTCGCCCACTACCGCTGGTAACCCCGGCGGGTTGAGAACGACCAGACGACGCGAGGACGCGAGGACACTGTGGCTACCAAAACCGGTGTAGACCTGGCCAAGGTCCGCAACATCGGGATCATGGCCCATATCGACGCTGGCAAGACCACGACGACCGAGCGGATCCTGTACTACACGGGCATCAGCTACAAGATCGGCGAGGTCCACGACGGCGCCGCCACCATGGACTGGATGGAGCAGGAGCAGGAGCGGGGGATCACCATCACCTCCGCCGCCACCACCTGCGAATGGCCCGTCGACGACGTCAAGCACACGATCAACATCATCGACACCCCGGGGCACGTCGACTTCACCATCGAGGTGGAGCGCAACCTGCGGGTGCTCGACGGCGCGGTCGCGGTGTTCGACGGTGTCGCCGGCGTCGAGCCGCAGTCCGAGACGGTGTGGCGCCAGGCCGACCGTTACGGCGTGCCCCGCATGTGCTTCGTCAACAAGCTCGACCGCGTCGGCGCCGAGTTCCACCGCTGCGTCGACATGATCGAGAACCGTCTCAACGCGGTCCCGCTCGTGCTGCAGCTGCCGATCGGCGCCGAGGCGGACTTCAAGGGCGTCATCGACCTGGTGAACATGAAGGCCCTCCTGTGGAACGAGGAGGCCAAGCTCGGCGAGATGTACGACACGGTCGACATCCCCGAGACGCACGCCGAGTCGGCCCGCGAGTGGCACGACAAGCTGGTCGAGACGCTCGCCGAGAACGACGACGAGATCATGGAGCTGTACCTGGAGGGCAACGAGCCCACCGTGGAGCAGCTGCACGCCGGCATCCGCCGCGCCACGATCTCCGCCGCCGTGACGCCGGTGACCTGTGGCACCGCCTTCAAGAACAAGGGCGTGCAGCCGCTGCTGGACGCGATCGTCCGCTACCTGCCCTCGCCGCTGGACGTCGAGGCCATCGAGGGCCACGCGGTCCGCGACGAGGAGAAGGTCCTCACCCGCAAGCCGAGCGAGGACGAGCCGTTCTCCGCGCTCGCCTTCAAGATCGCCAGCGACCCGCACCTGGGCAAGCTCACCTTCGTCCGCGTGTACTCCGGCGTGCTGGAGTCCGGCGCGAGCGTGATGAACTCCGTCAAGGAGCGCAAGGAGCGCATCGGCAAGATCTACCGGATGCACGCCAACAAGCGCACCGAGATCGAGCGCGCGGGCGCCGGCGACATCGTCGCGGTGATGGGCCTCAAGCAGACCACCACCGGTGAGACGCTGTGCGACGAGAAGGACCCGATCGTCCTCGAGTCGATGAACTTCCCGGCGCCGGTCATCCACGTGGCGATCGAGCCGAAGACCAAGGCCGACCAGCAGAAGCTGGGCACCGCGATCCAGCGGCTGGCCGAGGAGGACCCGTCCTTCCAGGTCCGCTCCGACGAGGACACCGGCCAGACCGTGATCTCCGGCATGGGCGAGCTCCACCTGGAGATCCTCGTCGACCGGATGAAGCGCGAGTTCAAGGTCGACGCCAACGTCGGCAAGCCGCAGGTGGCCTACCGCGAGACCATCAGCAAGAAGGTCGAGAAGGTCGAGTACACCCACAAGAAGCAGACGGGCGGCTCCGGCCAGTTCGGCCGCGTGATCATCGACCTGGAGCCGCTCGGCGGCGGGTCCGACGGTTACGAGTTCGAGAACAAGGTCACCGGTGGCCGTATCCCGCGGGAGTACATCCCGTCGGTTGACGCGGGCTGCCAGGAGGCCGCGGAGTTCGGTGTCCTCGCCGGCTACCCGATGGTGGGCGTCAAGGTCACCCTGCGAGACGGCGCCTACCACGAGGTCGACTCGTCGGAAATGGCGTTCAAGGTCGCCGGTTCCATGGCGTTCAAGGAGGCCGCCCGCAAGGCGTCCCCGACGCTGCTGGAGCCGATGATGGCCGTCGAGGTCACCACGCCCGAGGACAACATGGGCGACGTGATCGGCGACCTCAACAGCCGCCGCGGCCAGGTCCAGTCCATGGACGAGCGCAGCGGGATGCGCGTCATCAAGGCGCTCGTGCCGCTGTCCGAGATGTTCGGCTACGTGGGTGATCTGCGCAGCAAGACCCAGGGCCGGGCCGTCTTCACCATGCAGTTCGACTCCTACGCCGAGGTTCCGGGGAACGTCGCGCAGGAGATCATCGCGAAGGCGCGGGGCGAGTAAGCACCCGGGCCTGCCCACAGATCACACCAGACGTACATCGAAGCGGTCGTTCCAGACGGCCGAGGATCGCAACAAGGAGCAACCAGTGGCGAAGGCCAAGTTCGAGCGGACGAAGCCGCACGTGAACATCGGCACCATCGGTCACATCGACCACGGTAAGACCACGCTTACCGCGGCGATCACCAAGGTGCTCCACGACAAGTACCCGGACCTCAACCCCTTCACGCCGTTCGAGGACATCGACAAGGCGCCGGAGGAGCGCGAGCGCGGTATCACGATCTCCATCGCGCACGTGGAGTACCAGACCGAGTCCCGGCACTACGCGCACGTGGACTGCCCCGGTCACGCGGACTACATCAAGAACATGATCACCGGTGCGGCGCAGATGGACGGCGCCATCCTGGTGGTCGCCGCGACCGACGGCCCGATGCCGCAGACCAAGGAGCACGTGCTCCTGGCCCGCCAGGTCGGCGTCCCCTACATCGTCGTCGCGCTGAACAAGTGCGACATGGTGGACGACGAGGAGATCCTGGAGCTCGTCGAGCTCGAGGTCCGCGAGCTGCTGTCCGAGTACGAGTTCCCGGGCGACGACGTCCCGGTCGTGCGCGTGTCCGCCTTCCAGGCGCTGCAGGGCGACGAGAAGTGGTCCGAGTCCATCGTCGAGCTGATGAACGCCGTCGACGAGAACGTGCCGGAGCCGGTGCGCGACACCGAGAAGCCGTTCCTGATGCCGATCGAGGACGTCTTCTCGATCACCGGTCGCGGCACGGTCGTCACCGGCCGCATCGAGCGCGGCGTCGTGAACGTCAACGAGGAAGTCGAGATCATCGGCATCAAGGACGCGTCGTCCAAGACGACCGTCACCGGTGTCGAGATGTTCCGCAAGCTGCTCGACCAGGGCCAGGCGGGCGACAACGTCGGCCTGCTCCTGCGCGGCATCAAGCGCGAGGACGTCGAGCGCGGCCAGTGCGTCATCAAGCCGGGCACGAACACCCCGCACACCGAGTTCGAGGCGCAGGTCTACATCCTGTCCAAGGACGAGGGCGGCCGCCACACGCCGTTCTTCAACAACTACCGTCCGCAGTTCTACTTCCGGACCACGGACGTCACCGGCGTGGTGAACCTCCCCGAGGGCACCGAGATGGTCATGCCGGGCGACAACACCGAGATGCGCGTCGAGCTGATCCAGCCCGTCGCCATGGAGGAGGGCCTGAAGTTCGCCATCCGTGAGGGTGGCCGGACGGTCGGCGCCGGTCGCGTCACCAAGGTCATCAAGTAACACCCCTCGTGGACGCGGCGGCCCAGCCGCCGGCAGGACCGGGCGACTGGGCCGCCGCGTCACGGGAAGTAAACAGCGGCACTACAGCAAAGGACACCGAGGCCACCATGGCGGGACAGAAGATCCGCATCCGGCTCAAGGCCTACGACCACGAGGTCATCGACACCTCCGCGAAGAAGATCGTTGAGACGGTGACGCGGACGGGCGCCAAGGTCGCGGGCCCGGTGCCGCTGCCGACCGAGAAGAACGTGTACTGCGTCATCCGCTCGCCGCACAAGTACAAGGACAGCCGCGAGCACTTCGAGATGCGCACGCACAAGCGGTTGATCGACATCATCGACCCGACGCCCAAGACGGTCGACTCGCTGATGCGGCTCGACCTTCCGGCCGGCGTTGACATCGAGATCAAGCTCTGAGGGACGCACCAGAAATGAGCACGCAGAGGAAGGGCGTCCTGGGCGAGAAGCTCGGCATGACCCAGGTCTTCGACGATGAGGGCCGGATCGTTCCGGTGACCGTCGTCCAGGCCGGGCCGTGTGTCGTCACGCAGCTCCGCACCCAGGAGAAGGACGGCTACACCGCCGTCCAGATCGGGTACGGGCAGATCGACCCGCGCAAGGTGAACAAGCCGCGCACGGGCCACTTCGAGAAGGCCGGCGTCACGCCGCGCCGCTACCTCGTCGAGCTGCGTTCGGACGACACCACCGAGTTCGAACTCGGCCAGGAGATCACCGCTGGCGTCTTCGAGGCCGGCCAGAAGATCGACGTCACCGGCACGAGCAAGGGCAAGGGCACCGCCGGTGTCATGAAGCGCCACGGCTTCAAGGGCCTCGGCGCCTCGCACGGCACCCAGCGCAAGCACCGCTCGCCGGGCTCGATCGGCGGCTGCGCGACCCCGGGTCGCGTCTTCAAGGGCCTCCGCATGGCGGGACGGCACGGCAACGCCCGTACCACCGTGCAGAACCTGACCGTCCACGCCGTCGACGCGGAGAAGAACCTGCTGCTCATCAAGGGCGCGGTTCCCGGTCCCAACGGCGGCGTGGTGCTGGTCCGCGACGCAGTGAAGGGGACGGGCAAGTGACCTCCAAGCTCGACATCGACCTGCCCGCCGAGGTCTTCGACGCGAAGACCAGCGTGCCGCTGATCCACCAGGTCGTGGTGGCGCAGCTGGCCGCGGCGCGGCAGGGGACGCACGCCACGAAGA
This sequence comes from Spirillospora sp. NPDC046719, assembly GCF_040645715.1. Lineage (NCBI taxonomy): Bacteria > Bacillati > Actinomycetota > Actinomycetes > Streptosporangiales > Thermomonosporaceae > Spirillospora > Spirillospora sp. NPDC046719. The sequence continues at coordinate 7,525 of NZ_JBEYYT010000342.1, forward strand.
CCCGCGGCGAGGTGTCCGGCGGCGGCAAGAAGCCGTACCGGCAGAAGGGCACCGGCCGCGCCCGCCAGGGTTCGACCCGCGCCCCCCAGTTCGCCGGCGGCGGCACGGTGCACGGCCCGCAGCCGCGGGACTACTCGCAGCGGACGCCCAAGAAGATGAAGGCCGCCGCGCTGCGCGGCGCCCTGTCGGACCGCGCCCGCTACGGCCGGGTGCACGTGGTCGACCACATCATCGAGGGCGACACCCCGAAGACGAAGACGGCGCTGACGGCGCTGCGCTCGGTCACCGAGGCCAAGCGCGTCCTGCTGGTCCTGGACCGCGAGGACGAGCTGACCTGGAAGAGCCTGCGCAACGAGCCGAGCGTGCACGTTCTCGTCTCCGACCAGCTCAACACCTACGACGTGCTGGTGAACGACGACGTCGTCTTCACGCAGAAGGCGTACGACGAGTTCATCTCGCGCGCGGCGAAGAAGTAAGGAGGGTCGCACAGTGAACAAGATCGCCGACCCCCGCGACGTCATCATCGCGCCGGTCGTCTCGGAGAAGAGCTACGGGCTGCTGGACGAGAACAAGTACACGTTCGTCGTCCGGACCGACGCCAACAAGACGCAGATCAAGCAGGCCGTCGAGTCGGTGTTCGGCGTCAAGGTGACGAACGTGAACACGCTCAACCGGCCCGGCAAGCGCAAGCGCACCCGGTTCGGCTACGGCAAGCGCAAGGACACCAAGCGCGCCATCGTCAGCCTCGCCGAGGGCGAGCGGATCGACATCTTCGGCGGCCCGGCCTAAAGAGCCAGGTCGTCCCGAAGACTGAAATAAGGATGAACGAAAAAGATGGGCATCCGTAACTACAAGCCGACGACTCCGGGTCGTCGCGGCTCCAGCGTGGCCGACTTCGTCGAGGTCACGCGCAGCGAGCCGGAGAAGTCGCTGCTGCGTCCTCTCCCCAAGAAGGGCGGCCGCAACAACCACGGCCGCATCACGACCCGGCACCAGGGCGGCGGCCACAAGCGCGCCTACCGCGTGATCGACTTCCGCCGGCACGACAAGGACGGCGTCCCGGCGAAGGTCGCGCACATCGAGTACGACCCGAACCGCACCGCCCGCATCGCGCTGCTGCACTACGCCGACGGCGAGAAGCGCTACATCCTCGCGCCGCGGAACCTGCGCCAGGGCGACCGCGTCGAGAACGGGCCGGGCGCGGACATCAAGCCGGGCAACTGCCTGCCGCTGCGCAACATCCCGACGGGTACCGTCATCCACGCCATCGAGCTGCGGCCCGGCGGCGGCGCCAAGATCGCCCGCTCCGCGGGCGCCGGCGTCCAGCTGCTGGCCAAGGAGGGCAAGTACGCCACGCTGCGCATGCCCTCGGGCGAGATGCGGATGGTGGACGTGCGCTGCCGCGCGACGGTCGGCGAGGTCGGCAACGCCGAGCAGTCGAACATCAACTGGGGCAAGGCCGGCCGGATGCGGTGGAAGGGCAAGCGCCCGACCGTCCGCGGTGTGGCCATGAACCCGATCGACCACCCGCACGGTGGTGGTGAGGGCAAGACCTCCGGCGGTCGGCACCCGGTGAACCCGAACGGTAAGAAGGAAGGCCGCACTCGCCAGGCGAACAAGTCGAGCGACCGGCTGATCGTCCGTCGTCGCAGCAAGAAGAAGCGGTAGGAGTCGCTCGTCATGCCACGTAGCCTTAAGAAGGGTCCCTTCGTGGACGACCACCTGATCAAGAAGGTGGACGTTCAGAACGAGAAGGGCACCAAGAACGTCATCAAGACGTGGTCCCGGCGCTCCATGATCGTGCCGGACATGATCGGTCACACGATCGCCGTGCACGACGGCCGCAAGCACGTGCCGGTGTTCATCACCGACGCCATGGTGGGGCACAAGCTCGGCGAGTTCGCGCCGACGAGGACGTTCCGCAGCCACGTCAAGGAAGACCGCCGCAGCCGTCGCGGCTGAGCGGGCACGTAGGAGAGAGGGAACAGCGATGGAAGCCAGGGCCCAGGCGCGGTTCATCCGCGTCACGCCCATGAAGGCCCGCCGCGTGGTGGACCTCATCCGCGGCCTGCCTGCCGCGGAGGCGCAGGCGGTGCTGCGGTTCGCCCCCCAGGCCGCCAGTGAGCCGGTGGGCAAGGTGCTGGCCAGTGCCATTGCCAACGCCGAGCACAACTTCAAGCTCGACACGGGCACGCTCGTCGTGAGCGGCGCGTGGGTCGACGAGGGGCCGACGCTGAAGCGTTTCCGTCCCCGCGCCCAGGGTCGGGCTTACCGCATCAACAAGCGCACGAGCCACATCACCGTGGTCGTCGCCCCGAAGGACGAGGTCGCTTCGGCCGGCGGTAAGAAGACGAGGAGGGCCCGGTAGTGGGTCAGAAGATCAACCCGCACGGGTTCCGCCTGGGCGTCACCACCGACCACAAGTCCGTGTGGTTCGCCACGAAGCTCTACAAGGACTACGTCAAGGAAGACGTCCAGATCCGGCGCATGCTGCAGAAGGGCATGGACCGGGCGGGCATCTCCAAGGTGGAGATCGAGCGGACCCGTGACCGTGTCGAGGTCAACATCCACACCGCCCGGCCGGGCATCGTCATCGGCCGCCGCGGCGCGGAGGCCGAGCGCCTCCGGGGCGACCTGGAGAAGCTGACCGGCAAGCAGGTCCGGCTGAACATCCTCGAGGTGAAGAACCCCGAGATCGACGCGCAGCTCGTCGCGCAGGGCGTGGCCGAGCAGCTGTCCAGCCGGGTCGCGTTCCGCCGCGCCATGCGCAAGGCGATCCAGTCGGCGATGAAGTCCGGCGCCAAGGGCATCAAGGTGCAGTGCGGCGGCCGTCTCGGCGGCGCCGAGATGTCGCGGTCGGAGTTCTACCGCGAGGGCCAGGTGCCGCTGCACACGCTGCGCGCCGACATCGACTACGGGTTCTACGAGGCCCGGACGACGTTCGGCCGCATCGGCGTGAAGGTGTGGATCTACAAGGGCGAGGCCGCGGCGACGCGCGCCGAGCGTGAGCAGAAGGCCGCGCAGCAGCGCGCCGCCGGCGGTGGCGGCGGTGGCCGCGAGCGTCGCGGTGGCGGCGGTGGC
>NZ_JBEYYT010000343.1:0-10588 GCF_040645715.1 Spirillospora sp. NPDC046719
TGCGCCTTCGTGGGGGGCGACCCCCCACACCCCCCGGCAAGAACGCCGACTGCCGTCCTCCACTCCGCTGGCGCTCCGTTCCGGACGTCAGTCGGCGCCTTCGTACAGCATCCGCGCCGTTTCGCGGCAGCGTTCGAGGGCGGCGCGGACGTAGCGCGGCGACGCACCCGCCATCCCGCACGCCGGCGTGATCACGACCTGCCGGCCCAGCTGCGCGGCCGGGAAGCCGAGCCGGCGCCACAGCTCCTTCACCGGCGCGGCGGTCGCCTGGAGGGACGGCAGCGCGGCGTCCGTTCCGGGCACCGCGCCGAGGAACAGGCCGACGCCCGCGTCGATCGTCTCGCCCACCGCGTCGTCGTCGCGCCTCGGCACGAGGCCCAGATCGACCGAGATCGCCTTCGCGCCCGCACCGCGCAAGAGCGCGTACGGGACGTTCCGGGCGCAGCAGTGCACGACCGGGTACGCGCCCGCCGCGTCGATCACCTGCCGCAGCGCGTCCTCGGCGACGGGCGCCTCGACGGCCCGCAGCCGGGCGAACCCGCTGGCCGTCGGGACCGTCCCGGCGAGCGCGGCGGGCAGGCCCGGCTCGTCCAGCTGCACGATGACCTGCGCGGCCGGCAGGCGCCGCCGGACGTCGGCGACGTGCGCCGCGACGCCCTCGGCCAGCGACGCGACGAGATCGCGGACGGCGCCCGGGTCCTTCAGCGCGCGGTCCCCGTTCCGCAGCTCGATCGTCGACGCCAGCGTCCACGGCCCGCACACCTGGATCTTGAACGGGCCGTCGTGGCCGCCCGCGACCTCCTCCAGGACGTCCAGGTCCCGCGCGAGGTGGTCGAGGGAGCGCACCGTGTCGCGGCCCGGCCGGTCGGAGAACCGCCAGCCGGACGGCTCCACCCGCACCGGCATGTCCACCAGCAGCCCGGCCGTCCGCCCGGTCAGGTCGGCGCCCGGCCCGCGGGCGGGGAGCTCCGGCAGGTGCGGCAGCTCGGGGAGCTCCCCCAGCACGATCCGCAGCGCCTCGGCCGGGTCGTTCCCCGGATACGACCCGACCCCGGTCGCCGTGCCCGCCTGCCACGGGAAGTCGCTCGTCACGGACGGAACCCTACCGGCGGACGATCAGAGCAGTTCCGCCAGCCGGTCCAGGCGGCGCAGCGTGTCGTCCGCCGGCTCGGTCGGCAGGTCGAACAGGACCTCGTCGACGCCCGCGCCCTCCAGGCTCGCGATCACCTCGGGCTTCGGCGGGACCGCGAACAGCGTCACCGGGACGCGCCGCCCGGCCCGCTCCCGCAGCTCCGCGATCTGCGCGGCGAGCGCGTCGGTGCCCCGCCCGAAGATCGGCATCCAGCCGTCGCCGAACTCGACCACCCGGTCGAACGTCGTCGGCCCCGACCCCCCGATCAGCACCGGCGGGTGCGGGTCCTGCACCGGCTTGGGGTAGGAGAACACCGGGTCGAAGTCGACGAACTCGCCGTGGAACTCCGCCTCGTCCTTCGTCCACAGCTCCTTGACCGCGAGGACGCGCTCGCGCAGCAGCCGCATCCGGGTCGCCGGGTCGGTGCCGTGGTTGCGCATCTCCTCCCGGTTCCAGCCCGCGCCGACGCCCAGCACGGCCCGCCCGCCGGAGACCAGGTCGAGCGAGGCGACCTCGTTGGCCAGCACGATCGGGTCCCGCTGGACGATCAGCGCGATGCCCGTGCCGACCCGCAGCCGCTCGGTCGCCGCCGCGGCCGCGGTCAGCGTCACGAACGGGTCGAGCGTCCGGTAGTAGCGCCGGGGCAGCTCGTCCCCGCCCGGCCACGGCGTCTCCCGCTTCACCGGGATGTGCGTGTGCTCGGCCACGAACAGCGACCCGAACCCCCGCTCCTCCAGCGCCCGCCCCAGCGCGGCAGGCCCGATCCCGTCGTCCGTCACGAACGTCGACACACCGAATTTCACAACGCCCTCCAAGCGCGCACCGGCTCATTGACTCGCGGCAAGTCAACGCATGGTCATGGGGTGCCCGTCAAGCGGGGACGCGGGCCGTCTCGGCGATCGTGGCGGAGGCGAGGACGCGGTCGCCCTCGTAGAGGACGGCGGCCTGGCCGGTCGCGACGCCGCGCGCCGGGGCGTCCAGGCGGATGCGCAGGCCGTCGCCGTCCCGCTCGGCGGTGCAGGCGTACACCTCGCCGTGCGCGCGGAGCTGGACGTGGCAGGCGAACGGCCCGGCGGGCGCCTCGGCCAGCCACACCGGCCGCTCCCCGATGATCTCGTGGACGTCCAGCTCCTCGCGCGGCCCCACGGTCACGGTGTTGGTGACCGGCGAGATGTCCAGGACGTAGCGGGGCTTGCCGTCCGGGGCGGGGACGCCGAGCCGCAGCCCCTTGCGCTGCCCGATCGTGTACGCGTACGCGCCGTCGTGCTCGCCGACCCGCGTCCCGTCGGTGTCGACGATCGGGCCGGGCGCCGAGCCGAGCCGCTCGGCGAGGAACCCGCGGGTGTCGCCGTCGGCGATGAAGCAGATGTCGTGGCTGTCCGGCTTGTCGGCCACCTGGAGGCCGCGCCGCTCCGCCTCGCGCCGGATGTCGGCCTTGGTGGTGTCGCCGAGCGGGAACATCGCGTGCGCGAGCTGCTCCGGCGTGCAGACCGCCAGCACGTACGACTGGTCCTTGCCCTCGTCCACGCCGCGGCGCAGGACGCCGCCGTCCAGCCGCGCGTAGTGGCCGGTGCAGACCGCGTCGAAGCCGAGCGCCATCGCCCGGTCCAGCAGCGCCGCGAACTTGATCTTCTCGTTGCAGCGCAGGCACGGGTTCGGGGTGCGGCCCGCCGCGTACTCGCTGACGAAGTCCTCCACGACGTCCTGGTGGAACCGCTCGGCGAGGTCCCAGACGTAGAACGGGATGCCGATCACGTCGGCGGCGCGGCGCGCGTCCCGGGAGTCCTCCAGGGTGCAGCAGCCGCGCGCCCCCGTCCGGTACGACTGGGGGTTGCTGGACAGGGCCATGTGGACGCCGGTGACGTCGTGCCCCGCCTCGGCGGCGCGGGCCGCGGCCACCGCGGAGTCGACGCCGCCCGACATGGCGGCGAGTACGCGCAGAGTCATAGTGCATCCGAGCGTACGCGGCGTCGGAGGGTCGGTCGCCGCCGTTTCCGCGTACGATGAGCCGGGTTATGGGAATCTTCCGCCGCCCGCGCGAGTCCTCCGCCGCGACACCGCCCGCGATCAGCGAGTTCTGGGAGTGGTGGGCGCAGGCCCGCCCGACGATCGAGGCGTCGCTGGCGGCCTCGGGCACCGGCCCGGAGGACGCCGGCGGCCCCGCGCCCGGCGAGGGCCTGTCGGCGGAGGCGATCGAGGAGCTGTCCCGCCGCGTCCACCGGATCCACCCGGACCTGCAGTGGGAGATCGGCGGCGCGGACGACCGCACGCCGTCCCTGACGGTCACCGGCGGCGGCGACCCGGAGCTGCGCGGGCTGGCCGAGCGCTGGTTCCGCGCCGCCCCGGCCGGCGCGGCGGCCGGCGACTGGACGTTCCATCCCGCCCGCCGTCCCGACCTGGAGATGCTGTCGCAGGACCTGGTCCTCGGCGACCACGAGTTCGACCTGGAGTACGTCCGGCTGGGCATGCGCGCCGACCCCGACCGGGCCCGGGTGCACATCACCGCCTACCACCCCGACTTCCTGTTCGTGTCGGAGGAGCAGCAGGTGGCGGTCGCCCTGCACGTGCTGGACTGGGCGCTCGGCGAGGACGACGTGGCCCGCTGGATCGGCGAGGTCTCCATCGCGACGGAGGCGCCGATCGACTCGCTCCCGCCGTCGATGCTGTCCGCGGTCGTCGAGCAGATCGCCGAGCCGTTCAGCGAGCCCGCCTGGCTCACCGGCGAGGGCCGCACGCCCCGCGGCCACCCGGCCCGGCTCGGCGCCCGGTTCCCGCTGCACCGGCAGGACTACCCGCTCTGCGACCTGCACGTGGCGATCACCGTCCCGTACGCCAACGCCAACCCCGACCGGCTCCCCGTGGAGCCGTCGTCGGGGGCGCTGCGCGCGTTCGAGAAGAAGCTGACCAAGCTCGGCGACCGGGCGGTCCTCGCCGTCCGCGAGACGGGGGACGGCCTGCGGGTGTTCCACCTGTACGCCGACCCCGACTCCGGGGTGATCGCCGAGCTGGACCAGCTCGCCGCCGGGTGGGGCGAGGGCAAGGCGAAGGTCGCCTCGACCGCCGACCCCGGCTGGAAGGCCCTGGCGCCGTACCAGCCGTGAGCCGCCTCTAGCGGACCTGGGGCAGCAGCCGGCGGGCGCCGCCGCGTCCCGCCCGGCCCCGGCCCCGGCCCCGGGAGCCGTTCCGGACGGCCTCCACCTTGCGCCAGCGCGCCTCGCAGAACGAGTAGGCCCCGAAGACCAGCAGCCCCACCGCGACGACGACCAGCAGCCACGGTCCCGCCGGGGTGCCGGCGAATTGGCGCAGCGTGCCGTCGAGCCCCTTGGCCTTGCCGGGGTCGAAGGTGACGGCCGCGTACCCGAGGAAGACCCCGACGCCGCCGAAGACGACGCCGCGGGAGGCGCGGCCGACGACGCCGAGCGTCTTGACCACCGTCCGGGTGCGCTGGCTCATCTGCCCGGTGTTGAGGCGTTCGAGGAACTTGCGCCGGACGGCGCCGACGACGCTCCCGACGCCCCAGGCGAAGAAGCCGATGCCGACGGCCAGGACGAGCCACCGTCCGCCGGTGTGCTCCATCGCGCGCGCCGTGTACGTCTTGGACTGCTCGTTGCTGGAGTTCCCGCCCTGCCCGAGCACGAAGTTCAGCATCGTGACGAAACCGGCGGAGTAGAAGACGCCGCGGCCGAAGGACGCCAGCCGCTTGGTCGCCTTCCTGCCGTCCGCGGTGGGCTGCCCGAAGGCCGCCTCGGAGAAGCGCCAGAGGGCGAGCCCGGCGAACCCGGCGGTCAGCAGCCACAGCATCACGGTGCCGCCCGGCTTGTCCGCGACCGTCTGGAGCGCTCCCTGCTTGTCGGCCTCCTGGCCGCCGTCGCCCAGCCCTATCTGGACGGCGAGCCAGCCGATCAGCAGGTACAGCACGCCCCGCGCCACCAGACCCGACCGGCAGAAGGCGTGGAACGCCTTGTGTCCCGCAACCCGCCGGCCGGCCCGCTCCACGCCGTCGGCCGCATTCGTGGTCATCGTCCCCGTCCCTTCCCGTCGCGAACGGCAGAGCTGTGCCCGGTGACGAGTCGGTCAAACTCCGGCAAAGTGCAGCTCAGGCGCCGGGAGGGCGGTCGTCCTGCGGTTCGACGGCCTCGACCTTGCGCCATCGGACCTCGCAGAAGGAGTAGAGGCCGAAGGTCACGACACCCAGGGCGATCACGGCCATCCCCCAGCCGCCGGCCGGGGTGGCGGCGAACTCGCGCAGCACGCCGTCCAGCCCCTGGGCCCGGTCCGGCTCGAAGGAGATCGCCGCGTAGGCCAGGAAGGCGCCGACGGCGCCGCCGATCAGGCCGCGCGCGACGTTCCCGACCATCCCGAGGGGCTGGACGATCCAGTGCGCCACCGTGCCCATCTCGTCGGTCGCCAGCTCGTCGCGGAAGGCGCGCCGCCCGGCGTTGACCAGCGTGACGCCGCCCCAGACGACGAAGCCCGCGCCGACGGCGAGCACCGCCCAGCGGCCGCCGGGCTCGGCCATGGCCCGCGCGGACAGGGCGCGTGACTGCTGGTCGCTCGACGTGTGCCCCAGCCCGAAGAGGAAGCCGATCGTGCCGGTGCACCCCGCGACGTAGGTGAGCCCGCGGAAGGCGGCCGGGAGCCGCATCCGCTTGCGCCGTCCCTGGGGAAGGGGGCGCCCGTAGAGCGCCTCGGCGAACTGCCACAGGGCCAGCCCGGCGAACCCCGCGGCGAGCAGGCAGAGGACGGCCCAGCCGCCCGGCCTGTCCGCGATGGCGCGCAGCGCGCCCTGCTTGTCGGCCTCCGTGCCGCCGTGCCCGGCCGCGATCAGCAGGGCCAGCCAGCCGATCAGCAGGTAGAGGACGCCGCGCGCGGCGAGGCCGGCGCGCGAGAGGAGGTGGAACCAGGGGTGACCGGCCGCGCGCCGCCCGACCTCGCGGGCCGTGTCCTTCGCCGCCATGTCACCTTCCTCGAACGGCAAACGCCGTCCCCGTTCAAGGATCGGTCAAACCCGGTCGCCGAAGGAGGGGCGGGCTGCCCCGGTCAGGACAGGCCGGCGCGCCGCGCCCGTTCGACGGCGGGGCCGATGGCGTCGGCGAGGGTCTTGACGTCGGCCTCGGTGGAGGTGTGGCCGAGGGTGAAGCGCAGCGAGCCGCGGGCCCGCTCGGGGCCGGTGTCCATCGCCATCAGGACGTGGCTGGGCTGGGACACGCCGGCGGAGCAGGCCGAGCCGGTGGAGCAGGCGATGCCGCGGGCGTCGAGCAGCATGAGCAGCGCGTCGCCCTCGCAGCCGGGGAAGGAGAAGTGGGCGTTCCCGGGGAGCCGGTCGGCGGGGTCGCCGTTGAGGATCGCGTCGGGGACGGCGGCGCGGACGGCCTCGATGAGCCGGTCGCGCAGGTCGGCGAGGCGGCGGGCCTCGGCGTCGCGGCGGGCCGCGGACGCCTGGACGGCGGCGGCGAAGCCGGCGATCGCGGGGGTGTCGAGCGTCCCGGACCGGACGTCGCGCTCCTGGCCGCCGCCGTGCAGCAGCGGCACCGGGTCGAGGAACAGCGGTTCCTTCGGCTTGGCGAGCAGGAGCGCGCCGACGCCGACGGGGCCGCCGAGCTTGTGGCCGGTGATGGTCAGCGCCTGCGCGCCGCTGGCGGCGAACCGGACGGGCAGGTGCCCGGCGGCCTGGACGGCGTCGGTGTGCAGCGGGACGCCGTGCTCGCGGGCGACGGCGGCCAGTTCCGGGACGGGCTGGACGGTGCCGACCTCGTTGTTGGCCCACATCACGGTGGCGAGGGCGACGTCGTCGCCGCTGCCGAGGGCCTCGCCGAGCGCCTCGGGGAGGACGCGGCCGAGGCCGTCCACCGGGATCCACTCGACGGTGGCGCCCTCGTGGTCGCCGAGCCAGGCGACGGCGTCGAGGACGGCGTGGTGCTCGACGGCGCCCGCGAGGACGCGGACGCGGGCCGGGTCGGCGGCGCGGCGGGCCCAGTAGAGGCCCTTGACGGCGAGGTTGTCGGCCTCGGTGCCGCCGGAGGTGAACACGACCTCGCTCGGCCGGGCGTCGAACGCCTCGGCGATGATCTCGCGGGACTCCTCGACGACCCGGCGGGCGCGGCGGCCGGCCGCGTGCAGCGAGGAGGGGTTGCCGAGCTCGCGCAGCTCCGCGGTCATCGCCTCGATGGCCTCGGGCAGCATCGGGGTCGTCGCCGCATGGTCGAGGTAGGTCACCACGCGCTCAACAGTATCCGCGCGGCCGCTGTTCCCCGCGGGCGCCCGGGAGCCTGCGGGAGCGGCGCCGGGAGGGGCGCCGTGACCTGGGGAATAACGCTACGCAGGGCGCGGTTGGCGTGTATACCGTCCGGCCGGTACAGTGGAATGGTCATGAAACGTGAAGCCCTCCTGGACGCCGCGGAGTCCGTGCTGTTCGAGCACGGCACGCAGGCGCTGACGCTCGCCGCGGTCGCGGACCGCGCGGGGGTCAGCAAGGGCGGGCTGCTCTACCACTTCCCCACCAAGGAAGCTCTGGTCAAGGCCATGGTGGCGCGGGTCATCGAGGAGTTCGACGGCCTGATCGCCTCCTACGACGACGGCACGCCGGGGTCCTACACCCGGGCCTACGTCGAGGCGACCTTCGAGATCCTCGGCGGGGAGGCCCGCGCGTACCGACGATGGTCGGCCATCACGGCCGCCGCGGCGGATCCGGAGCAGGCCGAGCCGCTGAACGAGGCGATGCGGCGCTGGCACGGCCGCGATCCCGCCGACGACCCGGACCCGGGCGCCGCGCAGGTGGTCCGGCTGGCGGCCGAGGGCCTGTGGGAAGTGGTGAGCCACGCGCCCGAGCTGTACGACGGGGAACAGCTCGCGGCACTGAAACGGCGGCTGCTGGCGCTCCTGCCGTAGCACGCCGGTGACCTGACGCAGGGCGCCGCCCCCGGCGCCCACCCGGCACCGTCCGAGACGCTCCCGGCCCCATCTGGGTCTGGAGCGTTCCATGACGCCCGGATCCCCGCCGCAGAGGAACCAACGCGCACATGCGTGCGCACACATCGCACGCGCGACGAGCCGAGAAAGAGGTGAACCATGCTGTTCCGTGCCCGTTCGGGGACGTTCCTGACCTTCGCACTGGCGGGCCTGCTCACCGGAGTGTGGGTGGCCAGGATGCCGGCGCTGGCCGGGAAGTTCGGGACGTCCGAGGGCGAGATCGGCATCGTCGTCCTCATCTGGGGCCTCGGCGCGATCGTCGCGATGCAGGCCCTGCGCGGCGTCATGGCGCGGGCCGGGAGCCGCAACGTGCTGCGGGTCGCGCTGCCGCTGACCGCGCTGTCGTACGCGGGCGTCGCGCTCGCCCCCACCTACGGGCTGCTGCTCGGGGCCGTCGCGCTGTTCGGCATGACCTTCGGGATCACCGACATCGCGATGAACGCCCAGGGCAGCGTGGTCGAGCAGGCGTACCGCCGGTCGATCATGAGCGGGATGCACGCGGGCTGGTGCGTCGGCGCGATGAGCGGCGGCCTGTACGGCGTCGCGACCGCGGCGGCCGGGCTCGGCTTCACCGCCACCGTGCTGGTCGCCGCGCTGGCGGCGGTGCCGCTCGGCCTGGCGCTCGGCCGCACCTACCTCCCCGACGGCTACCCGGTCGACAGCGGCGCGGTGCCCGCCACCGCGCTGCCCGCCGCGTCCGGGACGGGCCGGGCGGCAAGGCGGCTGCCCGCCGCCGTCTACCTCATCGGCGTGCTCGCGTTCATCGCGTTCATGACGGAGGGGTCCATCGCCGACTGGAGCGGGCTGCTGCTGCACGACGAGATGCACGCCTCGCAGGCCCTCGCGGCGCTCGGCTACCCGATGTTCGAGCTGGCGATGCTGTTCGGCCGGCTGGTCGGGGACCGGGTCCGGATGCGGCTCGGCACCCGCCGGCTGCTGACCGGCGCCGGGATCGGGACCGCGCTCGGCATGACGGCCGTCGTGCTGGCGCCGTCCGCGCCCGTCGCGATCGCCGGGTTCTTCGCGACCGGGCTGGTGGTCTGCACGGTCGTCCCGACGACGATCTCGCTGGCCGGGACCGCCGCGCCGGGCCGCCCGGCCGCCGCGGTCGCGCAGGTCGGCGCGATGGGCTACGGCGGCCTGCTGCTCGGCCCGGTCGTGGTCGGCTTCCTGTCGGACGCGACGTCGCTGCGCGTCGGCGTCGGAGTGGTCGTCCTGCTGGCGCTGCTGATCGCGGCCGGCGCCCGCCTGCTCCCGCTCCGGTCGCTGGCCGACGTCTCGGCGCACTCCCCGGAGGCGGCGGTCGCCGCGGCGGAGGCGCCATCGGCGGTCACCGCAACGGAGGTGGCGGCCGGGATCGCCGCCACCGAGGCGCCGCAGACCGCCGGGGTCGCCTCCGGCGCGTCCGGCGACGACCCGAACGGCACCCATCCGGAGCCCGTCGCCGCCTGACGCCGGTCACGCCGCCCCGCACCGGAGGCTCCCTCCCCCACCGAGGCATTGATCCGGTATAAACGCCCTCTAATCCAGAGACGGGGCGGCATATGGGCGACTGGCGGGTTCCGGGGTACAGCGAGCTGCGGGTCCTCGGCGAGGGGGCGCAGGGCCGGGTCGTCCTGGCCCGGCACGACGGCACGGGACGGCCCGCCGCGATCAAGTACCTCGCCGGGGCGCTCGCGGGCGACGCGGAGTTCCGCGAGCGCTTCCGCGGCGAGGCGGACCTGCTGCGGCGGCTGCGCCACCCGTTCGTCGCACGCCTGTACGGGCTGGTCGAGACGGCCGACGGCGCGGCGATCGTGATGGAGGCGGTGGACGGGGCGTCGCTGAAGGCGGTGCTGGCCCAGAGCGGCCCGCTGGCGCCCGAGGCCGCGCTCGCGGTGCTGAAGGGCTCGCTGCTCGGCCTGGCCGCCGCGCACGACCTCGGCATCGTCCACCGCGACTACAAGCCCGCCAACGTGATCGTCCGCGGCGACGGGTGCAGCAAGCTGATCGACTTCGGCATCGCGGTGGAGGCCGGGGAGGGCGGACGGTCCGGCACGCCCGTCTACATGGCGCCCGAGCAGTGGCGCGGCGAGCCCGCCTCCCCCGCCACCGACGTCTACGCCGCGGCGTGCGTGTTCTTCGAGTGCGTGACCGGGCGCCGCCCCTACACCGCCGAGGACCAGGCCGGGCTCATGGGCCGCCACCTCACCGCGCCCATCCCGGTCGGCGACGTCCCCGAGCCGCTGCGGCCGCTCATCGAGCGGGGCCTGGCCAAGAGCGCGTGGGACCGCCCGCTCGGCGCCGCCGCGTTCGTGACCGAGCTGGAGTCCGCGGCGTCCGGCGCCTACGGCCCCGACTGGGAGACGCGCGGCGTCCGCACGCTCGCCGGCGCCACCGCCGCGCTGTCCCTGCTGTTCCCCCTCACCGCTCTCGGGCTCGGCTCGGGCGGCGCCGGAGCGGGCGCCGCCGCGGGCGGAGCGGGCGCGGCCGGCACGGCGGGCGCCG
>NZ_JBEYYT010000344.1:0-10549 GCF_040645715.1 Spirillospora sp. NPDC046719
CGCGGCGCTGAGCCGGGCGGGCGCGGCCGGATGTCAGTCGGCGGGGCGCGGGGCGGGCGGCGCGCAGGCGGAGCCGGCGATCCCGCCGAAGCAGAACTCCCAGATCTCCGCGGAGGTGAAGGGGACCGCGTGGCCTCCGGCCGGTACGCCGTTGCCCTGCGCGGCGAACATGATCGTCTGCATCACCAGGGAGGCCCGCCGCCGCGGCCGCCCGGCCGGGATCGCGCCGCTCGCGGCGGCCTGCTCGATGAGCTCGGTGAACACCGCGAGCAGCGGGAGGTGGGCCGCCGCCACCTGGGTGGGATGCCGGACCAACAGCTGCTGCGCGAAGTCGCTGAACAACGGGCGCTCCACCTGCCGGCTCGGCCGGGACTGCTCGTAGAGCAGCTCGACGGCGCCCCGGAGGCGGCGCAGGGGATCGTCCTCGGCCAGGACCGCGTCCCGGATCTCCAGCGCCCCCCTGGCGAGCGCGTCCTCGAACAGCGCCAGCAGCAGCTCGTGCTTCCCGTCGAAGTGCTGGTAGAAGCTGCGCAGCGACTGCTGGGACCGCTCGACGATCTCCTGGACGGTGAAGTCCGTCGTCCCCTTCTCGGTGATGAGGTCGTGGGCCGAGTCCAGGAAGCGCTGCACGCGCTGCTCGGCGCGGAGCTTGGCGGCGCGGGTGGACCGCTCGACGGCCCGCCGGCGCCAGGCCGGCTCTTCGGAGACTTCGGTCACCAGAAGAACGATACTCTTCATTCTAGATAAAGTCATACCCTACTTGTCCCCTATTCTTCTCGCTGTAGAGACTCTTACTTTCAGTTCTTGAGAATGATATTCTCCAGCTCATGTATCACCTGGGCCGGCAGGCGGAACTGCGCCCCGACGCGATCGCGGTCATCGAGAGCGACGGCAGGACCGTGACCTACGGCGAGCTCGACGCCCGCTCCCGGCACCTGGCCGCGGCGCTCGGCATGAGCCCCGGGGAGCGCATCGCCGTCCAGATGCCGAACGGGGCCGCCCTGCTCGAGGTCGCCTGGGCCGCGCAGCGCTCGGGGCTGTACTACACGCCGGTCAACACGCACCTGCGGCCGTCGGAGATCGAGGAGATGACCGACGGCAGGCTGCTCGTCACCGAGGACGTCTACGAGCGGCTGCTCGCCCGCCCGGCCGACACGGAGCGGCTCCGCGAGTGCGAGGGGCGCGAACTGCTGTTCTCCGGCGGGACGACCGGGCGCCCGAAGGCGATCCGCAAGCAGCTCAGCGCGGGCCCGATGGGCGACCCGTCCGCCGAGTGCGTCAAGGTCGCGATGGGACTGGAGCGGTACGGGATCGGCCCCGGCAGCGTCTACCTCTCCCCCGCGCCCCTCTACCACGCCGCGCCGCTCGTCTACTGCATGTCGCTGCTGCGGCTCGGCGCCACCCTCGTCGTCATGGACCGGTTCGACGCCGCCCTGGCCCTCGAGCTGATCGAACGGCACCGCGTCACGCACGCCCAGTTCGTCCCGACGATGTTCGTCCGCATGCTGAAGCTGCCGGCCGAGCGGCGCGACCGCGACCTGAGCAGCCTCCAACTCGTCTTCCACAGCGCCGCCCCGTGCCCGGTCGAGGTCAAGCGGCGGATGCTCGACTGGTTCGGCCCGATCATCCACGAGTACTACTCGGGCACCGAGGGCTACGGGCACGTCGCCATCGGGCCGCGGGAGTGGCTGGAGCATCCCGGCTCGGTCGGCAGGGCGGGCGACGACGTCAGCGTCCGGGACGGCGTCGTCTACTTCGGCGAGCGCACCCTCGGCGACGTCGGCCGCCTCGACGAGGACGGCTACCTGTACCTGACCGACCGGGTCGCCCACATGATCGTCTCCGGCGGGGTCAACATCTACCCGCAGGAGGCCGAGGACGTCCTCGTCATGCATCCCGCCGTGGCGGACGTGGCGGTGATCGGAGTCCCGGACCCGGAGATGGGCGAACGGGTGCTGGCGGTCGTGCAGCCGGCGGACGAGCGGCCCCCGGACGGTCTGAAGGACGAACTGCTCGCCTACTGCAGGGACCGCCTCGCCCACTACAAGTGCCCGCGCGACGTCGACTTCGCCGCCGCGCTGCCGCGGGACCCCAACGGCAAGCTCCGCAAGGGGCTGCTCAAGGAGACCTACTGGCGGGACCACGAAACGAGGATCGTCTGAAAGTGCACGGACCAGTGAACGACGCCGTCGACACCGCATCGGCGGGACCGGCCGCCGCGACACGGCGCTGAGGAGCGAGGGCGCATGGATTTCGAGTTCGACGAGGACCAGCGGCTGCTGCGGACGATGGTCCGCGAGACGGTGGAGCGGTCGCGGTCGCTGCCGCCCGAGCAGCTCTGGAAGACCTACCTCGACCTGGGCTGGCTGGAGACCCCGCCGGTCGAGCTGGCGATCGTGCTGGACGAGCTCGGGTACGTCGCCGACCCGACCCCCTTCCTGGCCGCGGCGACCTGGTTCGCGCCGCTCGCCGGCCGGCTCCCCGAGGGATCGGGGACGGGGGTCTGCGACGGCACCGGCCGGTTCGTCCTGGACGCCGGCAGGGCCGACGAGGTCGCGCTGCTGACGGGCTCCGGCGTGGTCGTGGTGAACGGCTCGGAGATCGAGGCGGAGCCCGTGGCCGTCTTCGACCCGACGCTGCACGTGGCGCACGTCGAGGCCGCGGACCTCGTCGCGGGGATCCCGGACCTGACCCTGATGGGGCTGGCGATCACCGCCGTGGGGGCGTGCCGGCGCATCCTCGACCTGGCGGTCGCGCACGTCAAGCAGCGCGAGCAGTTCGGCGTGCCCATCGGCTCCTTCCAGGCCGTCAAGCACAAGGCGGCGGACATGTACGTCGCGATCGAGCGCGCCAGGGCGCTCGCGTACTACTCCGCGCTGACCATCGCCGAGGACGACCCGCGCCGCCGCGAGGCCGCCCTGATGGCCAAGGCGTCCGCCGGTGAGTGCCAGCGGGTCGTGTTCAAGCACGGCTACCAGCTGTTCGGCGCCATGGGCTACACGTGGGAGAACGACCTGCAGATCTATCTCAAGCGGGCCAAGGCGTGCGACCTGCTGCTGGGAACCGCGTCCGTGCACCGCAGGGCGCTGCTGGACGAGCACGCGCGGAAGGGCGCGGCCCGATGAGACTGACCCCCGACCCCGAGATCGAGGAGTTCCGCGCGGAGTTCGCCGCCTTCCTCGACGCGAACCTGCCCTCCCCGGAGGAGGCCGTCCCGCGCCCGAGGTCCAGCGCGGACATCCCCGAGTGGGCGCGGCGGTGGCAGCGCAAGCTGTTCGACGCGGGCTGGCTGCTGCCCGGCAACCCGCCCGAGTACGGCGGCCGCAACGCGACGCTGCCGCAGCAGCTCGCCCATCTGGAGGAGCTGTCGCGGCGGCGGATCTACCACAGCTTCAACCCGCAGGGCCTCGGCATCGTCGCGGCGTCGCTGCTGACCTTCGGCACCGAGGAGCAGAAGAGGCGGTGGGCCGCGCCGATCCTGCGCGCGGAGATCACCGCCGCGCTCGGGATGAGCGAGCCCGGCGCCGGCTCCGACCTCGCCGGGCTGCGCACCCGCGCCGTCCTCGACGGCGACGAGTTCGTGGTGAACGGGCAAAAGGTGTGGACGTCCGGCGCGCACGACGCCGACATCCTGCTGACGTTCGTGCGCACCGACCCCGACGCCCCCAAGCACAAGGGCATCAGCGTCCTGGTGATCCCGACCGACAGCGAGGGGCTGGTCCGGCGGCCGTTCGGGTCCATCGCCGCCCCCGACGACCACGACTTCAACGAGGTCTTCTTCACCGACGTCCGGGTGCCGCGCGAGAACCTGGTCGGCCCGCTGCACGGCGGCTGGGGCGTCGCGCACGGCTCGCTCGGCCACGAGCGGACGCTGCTGTGGCTGAGCTACGCCGACTGGATGAGCTACCTGATCGACGACTCCCCGAGCGGCCGGGAGTGGTTCGCGACGCTGCTCATGGACCTCCAGGCGATCAGGCTGCTCGGCTACCGGCAGCTCGCCGGCGGGCGCGACCCCGCCGAGCTGTCGGTGCTGAAGCTGTTCGGCTCCGAGGCCGTACAGGAGGCGTCGCTGCACGCGCTGGAGGAGCACGGGCCCGACTCGCTCGTCCACCCCGCGCTGACCGCGCCGTACAACCACATGGACCTCGCCGACCACTACGCGAGCTGGTTCGAGCGGTACGCGCGCAGCTTCGGCGGGACGATCGCGGGCGGCACCTCGGAGATCCAGCGCAACATCATCGCCGAGCGCATCCTCGGGCTGCCCAGGGCCTGACCCGGCCCGCGGCCCCGCAGGACCGCACCGGACCCACTGAGCGCACCGGACCCACTGAGGAGGACGGATGAGCACTTCCGACCCGCGCGTCGGCTTCATCGGGCTCGGCAGCCAGGGCGGGCCCATGGCCCGCCGGATCATCGAGGCGGGCCATCCCATCACGCTCTGGGCGCGTCGCGCGGCCACGCTCGAACCGTTCGCCGGCACGGACGCGGCCGTCGCCGCGTCCCCCGCGGAGCTGGCCCAGGCGAGCGACCTCGTCTGCGTCTGCGTCGTCGACGATGCCGGGGTGGAGGAGGTGCTGACCGCAGAGGACGGCGTGCTGGCGGGCCTCGGGGAAGGCGGGCTGGTCGCCGTGCACAGCACCGTCCACCCCGACACCTGCCGGCGGCTGGCGGCCGAAGCGGCGGCCAAGGGCGTGGACATGGTCGACGCGCCGGTGAGCGGCGGCGGCCCCGCGGCGGCCGCGGGGCGCCTGCTGGTCATGGCGGGCGGCGAGCAGAAGGCCGTCGACCGCTGCCGGCCGGTGTTCGCGTCCTACGGCGACCCGATCGTCCACATGGGGCCGCTCGGCTCCGGGCAGGTCGCCAAGCTGCTGAACAACCTGCTGTTCGCCGCCAACCTCGCGACCGCGGCGACCACGCTGGCCCTCGGCCGCGCGCTGGACGTCGACCCCGGCCGGCTGGCCGAGGTCGTCTCCCACGGCAGCGGGGCCAGCTTCGCCCTCGACCGGGTCGCCTCGGGGGGCGGGACGCTCGACCGCATCGCGGCCCACGCCGGCGGGCTGCTCCGCAAGGACGTCGGCCTGGTCGCGGGCATCGCCGCCGCGGCGGGCGCCGACCCCGGCGCCGTGCTGCGGGCCGCGGACGCGGCGCTCGCCGCGATGGACCACCCCAGGTGATCGAACCGGAAAAGGATGTCTGATGGACCAGATCCTGTACGAGGTGAAGGACCGCGTCGCGGTCATCACGCTGAACCGGCCCGAGGCCGCCAACGCGCAGACCATGGAGCTGCTGGACGACCTCGACGCCGCCTGGAGCCGCGCCGCCGGCGACGACGGGGTCCGGGTCGTCGTGCTCAAGGCCAACGGCCGGCACTTCTCGTCCGGCCACGACCTCAAGGGCGGCGGCCCGGGCCCGGACAAGATCACCCTGGAGCACATCTACGGGATCGAGGCGCGCCGGTACCTGGAGTACACGCTGCGGTGGCGCAACGTGCCCAAGCCGTCGATCGCGGCGGTCCAGGGCAAGTGCATCGCGGGCGGCCTCATGCTCTGCTGGCCCTGCGACCTGATCGTGGCCGCCGAGGACGCGGAGTTCTCCGACCCCGTGGTGCACATGGGCATCGGCGGTGTGGAGTACCACGGCCACACCTGGGAGCTCGGCCCCCGCAAGGCGAAGGAGATCCTGTTCACCGGCCGTCCCGTCACCGCGGACGAGGCGGAGAAGGTCGGCATGGTGAACCGTGTCGTGCCGCTGGAGGAGCTGGAGGCGACCGCGATGGAGCTGGCCGGCCGGATCGCGCGGATGCACCCCTTCGCGCTGCGGCAGGCCAAGCGCGCCGTGAACCAGACCCTCGACGTGCAGGGCTTCTACGCGGCGATCCAGGCGGTGTTCGACGTCCACCAGACCGGCCACGGCAACGCCCTCAGCGACGGCGGGTTCCCCGTCCTGATGCGGCTCGACGGGATGAAGGACAAGCTCAAGAGCCGGTGAGCGGCGGCCGGGGGGCGTCAGCGCTCCCCGGCGCGCCCCTCGGCGAAGGTCCTGGCGGTGGCGATGCCGGTGAGGCGGTCGCCGTTGCCGGAGTCGCGCACCTCCACCTGCGCGAGACCGTCGCGCATCTCGGCGGCGGCGACCACGGGCCCCGTCCGCGCGGGCTGGAGGTAGCGCAGGCCGAGCGAGCACAGGGCGCCGCCCGGCGCCAGCGACAGGGCCGCCTCCTCCGCGACCAGCGCGATGAGCCCGCCGTTGACGGTCCCGGAGACGTTGAGGCCGTCCTCGGAGCGCGGCAGGACGGCGAGGCCGGGGCCGCGGCGCTCGCAGCCCGCGCGTTCGGCGAAGGGCCTGGCCAGCCGCTTCCGCCCGCGGGGGAGCTCGACGTCGAAGGCGGGCGGGAGCGTGATGCCGGGGTCGGGCGCCGTCATGAACGAGGCGTGCGCCACGGCCAGCGGTTCCGCGCCCGCCGTGGTGAACCGCACGCTCGCCACGAACACCGACCGGCCGACCTTCACGGCCGCGGCGATCCCGTCGACGGTGCCGCTCGCGGGAGCGGGACGGTACAGCTGGACGTCGAGCTCCAGGGTCACCGGCACGCGGGGCGCCGTGACCTGGGTGGCGAGCAGGCCGGTCAGCGTGTCCGCCCACGCGGCCAGGATGGACGTCCGGAGCCGCGCGGTGCCGGGGACGTGCATCTCGGGCGTGACCGAGGCGGTGCCGTGCAGGCCGTCGCCGGCCCTGCGGGTGGCGAGGCCGAGTTCGGCGAGCATGTCCCGGGCGGGGCCTCGGCGGGCTCCGGCGGCCGGTTCGGGGGCGCGGGATCGGTGCGGCGGGGTCATCGGAGCGCCGGGAGGACCTCGTCGGCGAACAGCCGGATCGTCTCCGGCGCGCCGAAGTCGTGGAACTGGCAGACGAAGAGCTCGGCGCCCGCCGCGCGTTCGCGCGCCAGCGCGTCCGCGACCTCGTCGGGGGTTCCGGCGACGACGCCGCCCCAGGCGCCGAAGCGGCGGTGGACGGTCTCGACGACCTCCTCGCGCGCCGCCGACGACGCCGCCAGACCGACGGGATGCTGCACGGAGACGCGGGCCGCGCCCGCCGACGGGCGGAGCTCGGCGAGCCTGCCCGCCGAGCCCGCCGGGCAGTTCCACCAGTCGGCCCGTCCCGCGACCAAGGGCATCGTGAGCCGGGGGCCGGCACCGCCGATGTGGATCGGCACGCTCCCCGCGACGGGGCGGGGGCGGCAGACGGCGTCCCGGAGCGTCCAGTGGCCGCCGTCGAAGTCGACCGGCTCGCCGCCCCACAGCAGGCGCAGGAGGTCGATGGCCTCGGCGAGCCGTCCGGCGCGGGCCGCCGGGCCGGGGTCGGCGAACCCGTAGTCGGCGAGCTCCCGGGCGACCGACCCCCAGCCGAGGCCGAGTTCCAGCCGCCCGCCGGACAGAACGTCGAGGCTCGCCGCCATCTTCGCCAGCAGCGCCGGATGGCGGAACTCCGCGCACAGCACCAGGTGCCCGACGTGCAGCCGTTCGGTGCGCACGGCCAGCGCGGTGGCGACCGTCCAGGCGTCGAGCATGTCGAGCCCGCGGCCCGCCGGAGGCGCGAGGTGGTCGATGAGCCAGACCGAGTGGAAGCCCGCCTCCTCCGCCGCCCGGGCGCGGGTCTCGATGGCGGCGAAGTCCATCCTGACCTGCGGGAGGTACAGGCCGGCGAGAGCGCGGCCGGGCGGGGGCGGCTCCTGCGGCCCGGTCACGCGGGGATGAGGCGGGAGAGGTTGCCGCCCATGATCTTCGCCTTGGCGTCGCCGGGGAGGGCGGCCAGCTCGTCGACGTAGGTGATCGGGTCGGCCTTGCCCTCGGGGTGCGGGAAGTCCGAGCCGAACAGCACCCGGTCGATCCCGAGCAGGTCGGCCAGCGCGGCCATGTCGTCCTCGATGAACGGGCTCACGTGGATCAGCCGGCGCATCTGCTCGACGGGGTCCTCGCCGAAGCCCTGCGGCATCTTCTTGTAGGTGACCGCGAGCTTCTCCAGCAGCGGCCCCACCCAGGACGACCCGGTCTCGATGGTGGCGATCTTCAGGCCGGGGAAGCGGGTCAGGCAGCCGTGGCAGATCAGCGACGCGACCGTGTCCTCGATGGCCCGCCACTGCCCGATCTCGCGGAACGGCTGGAGCGTGAAGGGCAGGTACTCGCGCTGCTTGCCCTCCCAGTCCGCGGCGTACCGCTGGTAGCCGCTGTCGGAGGAGTGGAAGGCCACCAGCGTGCCGCTGTCCTGGACCAGCTTCCAGAACGGGTCGAACTCCGGCAGCGCGACCGAGCGGGGGCCCTGGAACCCGTGCGCCGGCGCGGGCCGCACCAGGACGACGCGCGCGCCGCGCTCCAGGCACCACTCCAGCTCCCTGACCGCCTCCTCCACGATGGGAAGGGTGATCACGGGCGCGGTGTAGATCCGGTCCCGGTAGTTGAACGACCACACCTCGTCCAGCCACCGGTTCAGCGCGTGGACGGCCGCGTGGGTCAGCTCCGGGTCGTCCCGCATCCGCTCCTCGAGCAGGCTCGCCAGCGTCGGGAACATCAGGGACCGCTGGACGCCCTGCTCGTCCATCAGCTCCAGCCGCGGCCCCGGCTCCCGGAACGCCGGGATCGACGCGATGGGCCGGCCGACGATCTCGCGGTACGACCTGCCCTCGGGGTTCCCGTGCTTGAAGTAGTCCTCCTGCGCGCCGGGGCGGGCGACCTTCTCGAACGTCGGGTTGGGGATGTACTCACTGATCCGGCCCTGGATCGCGATCTTCGTCCGGCCGCGCACCCGCACGTACTCGATGGCGCCCCGGTACTCCTCCGGCAGGTACCGGGTGAAGGCGTCCTCGGTCTCGTACAGGTGGTTGTCCGCGTCGAACAGCGGGAACGGCACCTCGCGTGACGGCATGAAAGCCCCTTTCGGCTCCCTCGCGGGGAGCAGCATGTGTTGATGTCGATGTCGAAATCTCGGAGCCGTCAGAGGGCCGTGGCGGGGTCCGGTGAGCAGCCGCGGGCGAAGGGGCGGATCATCCCGTGCACGGAGTAGGAGGCGGCCAGGCGCCCGTCCTCGCCGTACACGCGCCCCTCGCTCTGGGTGGTCCCGCGGCCCGTGTAGACGACCCGGGTGGCGTACAGCAGCCACTGCGTGATGTCGACGTCGTCGTGGTAGGCGATCGCGGCCTGGGCTATGCCGGTCGAGATCGTCTCGTGCGCCATGGCCTCGCTGTAGCCGGCGTGCGGGCGCAGCGCCGCGGCGATCGTCCAGTGCGTGACCGACTGCGTCATCAGCGCGGTGTGCAGGTACGCGGCCTTCGGCGCGTCGGTGAAGCGGGTCCACACGTGGATCTCGGGCGGTCCGACGTGCCGCGGATCCCCGTCGTAGGCGTCGTCGACGACGCGGATCTCGCGGCCTTGCACGTCCATGCCGGGCCGCTGGAAGGGCCGCGGCGGCAGAGGCACGTCGGGCATCGGCGCGGTCGAGCCGAGGAAGTCGCCGCAGTCGGCGCCCATGAGGATGAGCCCGGCGCAGCGGAGGACGCCGTCCTGCGTCACCCGCGCCTGGACGGTGGAGTAGGTCCGGCCGCTGTGCGGGACGTCCAGCTCGACCTCGATCCCCGCGTCGTGGCGGGCGGCCCGTGAGAAGACCATGGACGCCGACAGGACCCGCTGCCCGGGGATCTCCTTCGACGCCGCGACGACGGCGTCCGCCAGCAACTGGCCCGCCTCGACCACGTTGCGCTCGGTGGCCCCATGGGCGGGGGCGGTGTACCGGCCGGGGCCGGCCGGCCGGACGTCCATCAGCCGGAGCAGTTCGTCCTCGTCCCAGCCCCTCTCCCCCTCACCCATGGCGGCCACTCCCACCGGAGTCGCGGGGAGCGGAGGTGACGGGGGTGGCGGAGCCGATCCGCACGACGGCCGCGTCCTGGTAGAAGGCGATGTGGTCGCGGAGGATCGCGACCTCGGGGTAGGGCTCCGGGTACTCCCACGCGATCGGGTCGGTGCCGTCGCGCAGCCGCCAGTACCTCGCCCGCCCCTTGAACGGGCACCGCGACGTCCGCTCGGACGGCGCGAGGTGCTCGGTCCGCACGTCCGCCCGGGGCACGTAGAGGACGAGCCCGTGGTCCTGCTCGTCGACGACGAGGGCGGCGGTCGTCTCGGCCAGGAGCACGCCCTCGTGGGTCACGCGGACGAGGTTGCGCTTGCGGCGCACGTCCACGCGGTAGTCAGGCCGGTCGGCGTAACCCGAGGGCTCCATCGGGCCTCCCCCTCCTCGAAGGGCGTCCGGCGCCCCGGACGCCACGGCCCGCCTCACAGGGCGTCCCGCAGCGCGCCGTCGCGCACCTGCTCACGCAGGCGGAACTTCTGGATCTTGCCGGTGGCCGTGCGCGGGAAGTCCGCGACGAGGTGCACCGACTCCGGCCACTTCTGCCGTGCGAGCCCGGCCGCAGCGAGATGGGCCCGCAGGTCGTCCAGCGAGACCGGGCGCGCCGGGTCGCGCGGCCGGATCACCGCGGCGGCGCGCTCGCCGTGCCGGGCGTGCGGGG
>NZ_JBEYYT010000345.1:0-10470 GCF_040645715.1 Spirillospora sp. NPDC046719
GGCGTGTTTTACAACTTCTACCCCCCATCCCCCGCCTCCCCTCCCCCCCGCTCCCCCCCCCCCCCCCCCCCACGGCTGCTGCATTCCAGCAGGGAATCACCCGTCGTCCCACAGATCGAGCGATCCTTGGCCCCCACACTCGATCGCCATGTCGTCACGGCCGTCCTCGTCGCCCACGACGGCGCGCGCTGGCTGCCCGAGGCGCTCAAGGCGCTGCTGACGCAGGCGCGGCCCGTGCAGCGCCTCGTGACCGTGGACACCGGGAGCCGCGACCGCGGCCCCGCCGTCCTCGCCGAGGTCGTCGGCGGTCACGGCGTCCTCACGCTGCCCCGCACCACCGGCTACGGCGAGGCCGTCGCCGAGGCGCTGCGCCAGGACGCCGCGTCCGCCCCCGTCCCCGACGACGAGCCGGGCAACCCCAGGTCCGAGTGGATCTGGCTGCTGCACGACGACTCCGTGCCCGACCACGACGCCCTCGGCCACCTGCTGCGGACCGCCGAGTCCGACCCCGGCATCGCCGTCCTCGGCCCCAAGATCCGCGACTTCGCCGACCGGCGCGTGCTGCGCGAGGCCGGGACGTCCGTCGACGCGGCCGGGCGCCGCTGGACCGGCGTCGACCGCCGCGAGTTCGACCAGGGCCAGCACGACGGCGTCCGCGACGTGCTGGCCGTCTCCAGCGCCGGGATGCTGGTGCGGCGCGACGTGTGGGACCGGCTCGGCGGGTTCGACGTCGAGTACGGCATCTTCCGCGACGACCTGGACTTCTGCTGGCGGGCGCACGCGGCCGGGCACCGGGTCGTCGTCGCGACCGACGCGGTCGTGTACCACGCCGAGGCCGCGAGGCGGGGGCTCCGCGAGATCGGGATGACCTCCGAGCACCCGCTCCGCCGCGACCGCCGCAACGCGCTGTGGACGCTGCTGGCGAACCAGCCGTTCCGGACCATGCTGCGGACGCTGGTCCGGAACGTGTGGGCGTCGCTGGTGCACGCGCTCGTCCTGACGATCACCAAACGGCCCGCCGCCGCGCGCGCGGAGCTCGCCGCGCTCGCCGACGTGCTGCGCGATCCGGGCCGGCTGCGGCGCGCCCGCGCCGTCCGCGCCGACGGCCGGGCGCGCGTGCACCGCAGCGTCCGGAGGTTCCAGCCCCGGATGGTCGCGCTGCGCCGCGCCGCCGAGGCGGTCTCGGAGTTCTTCGCCGCGCACGAGCACGACCGGGAGTCCGAGGACGAGATCACCGACGAGCCCGGCCCGATCCGCCGGCTGCTCGCCCATCCCGGCGTGCTGCTGGTGCTGGCGCTCGCCGCCGTCACCGTCGCGGCCGAGCGGTCGCTGATCACCGGGGCCGCGCGGCTCGGCGGCGGAGCGCTCGTGCCCGCGTGGGGCGGCGCGAGCGACCTGTGGGACCAGTACCTGTCCGGCTTCCACCCGGTCGGGCTCGGCACGGGCGCGGGCAGCCCGCCGTACGTCGGGTTCCTAGCGCTGCTGTCGACGGTCCTGTTCGGTAAGCCGTGGCTGGCGGTCGCGGTCCTGCTGCTCGGCAGCGTCCCGCTCGCCGGGCTCACCGCCTACCGCGCGTCCCGCGTCCTGGTGCTGGAGCCGCCGCGGACCGGCCGCCGGGCCCGCTCCACCGGCCGCCGCATCCCCGTCGCCGCCGTCCGCGTGTGGTTCGCCGCCGCGTACGCGCTGCTGCCCGCCGCGACCGGCGCCATCGCGGGCGGCCGGCTCGGCACCGCGGTCGTCCTCGTCCTGCTCCCGCTGGTCGCCGTGCAGGTGGCCCGCATGTACGGGCTGCCGCGCTTCGCCGCAGACCCCGCCACGCTGCGCAAGCGCGCCGCGCGCGCGGCCTGGGCGGTCGCGCTGCTGCTGACCGTCGCGACCGCGTTCGTCCCGCTCGCGTGGCCGCTCGCGCTGGCCGGCGGTGGCCTGGTCTGGGCGCTGTTCGACCGGCGCCGCCGGCAGGACCGCCGCAACCTCGTCATCGCGCTGGCCGTCCCGCCGCTGCTGCTGTTCCCGTGGACGGTCGGGCTGCTGCTGCACCCGTCGCGGTTCCTGCTGGAGGCGGGCCTGCACCGGGCGTTCGAGCCCGCGACGGCCGCCGAGCTGCTCGCCCTGAACCCCGGTGGCCCCGGTACGCCCGTGTGGTGGACCTTCGGCGGGCTGTTCGCCGCCGCCGTCTGCGCGCTGCCGCTGCGCGGCCGCCGCACCGCCGTCCTCGCGGGGTGGCTGCTGGCCGTCGCCGGGCTGCTCGTCGCGATCCTCACCGGCGCCGCCACCGTCACCAAGGGCGCGGACGCGGCGCCTGCCTGGCCGGGCGTCGCGCTGATCTTCGCGGGCGCCGGGGTCCTGCTGGCCGCGACCGCCGCCGTGCAGCGCGGCACCGAGGTCCTCGCCGGCAAGCACCTGATCTACAAGGCGGGCGGCGCGGTCGTCGTCCTCGCCGCGCTCACGGCGCCGCTGCTCGCGGCGGGCGCGTGGATCGCCCGGGGCGCGGACGGGCCGCTGGGCACGGTCGGCGCGGACACCGTCCCCGAGTTCGTCAAGGCGCCGGGCGGGCCGCGCACGCTCGTGCTGCACGGCGACCCGTCCGGACGCGTCGCCTACACGCTGCTCCGCGGCGACCGGCCGAGGCTCGGTGAGGCCGAGACCATCGCGGACGGGCCCGGCGAGCGCCGCCTGGACGAGCTGGTCGCGAGCCTGGCCGCCAACCGGGAGGGCGACGACGGCCCGGCGCTGTCGCGGATGGGCGTCCAGTACGTGCTGGTGCCGCACCCCGGCTCCGACCCCGTAACCAAGGTCCTGGACGCGGCGCCGGAACTGTCGCGCCTCAGCCGGACGGGATCGTTCGCGGTGTGGCGCCTCCAGGCGAACTCCGCCCGCATGATGCTCCTGCAGAGCTCCACGATCACGCCGCTGCGCGCGGGCAGGATCGACGCGCGTGTGCGCATCCCCGCCGGGACCGGCGCGCGCACACTGCTGCTCGCCGAACCGGCCGACGGCGGCTGGAAGGCGGAGCTGAACGGCCGCGGCCTCAAGCCGCGGACCGTCGACGGATGGGCGCAGGGCTACGACGTCCCCCCGTCCGGCGGCGAGGTCACGCTGACGCGCGGCATGCTGATGCGGCACGCGTGGCTCGTCGTCCAGGGCGTGGCGGTGCTCCTGGTCGCCGTCCTGGCGCTGCCGGGCGCGCGCGCCGACACCCTCGTGCCGGGCGGCGACCGCAACCGCGAACGGCGCGAACGGCGGGGCCGCCGCGCCAGGCGCGGCGTGCGCGGAGGGCACCGCGCCGGCGTCCGCCACGAACCGGAACCGGCCCCGCCAGCGGAGACACCGGAGCCTGCGGAGCCGCCGCGGGACGAGCCCGAGCCCGCCTCCGGAACCCTGCCGAAGCCCAGGTCCGCGAGCGAGCCCGCGCCAGAGCCCGCGCCCGAACCCGTGGCCTCGGAGGAGCAGAGCTGACATGGACCGAGTGCTGAAGCTCCTCGGCATGCGCTACGCCATCGCCGCCCTCGTCCTGGTCGGCCTCGCGGCCCTCTACGGCGCCGCGTCGTTCTCCCGCCCCGGGAACGCCGTGGCCAAGGGCCGCAGCGCGCCCGTCGACGCCGCCGTCATGGTCTGCCCGGGGCACGAGAGCGGCCGCGTCGCCCTCCAGTCCCTCCCGCAGAAGCGGACCGGCGGACGCCTCGACGTGGCCGACACCCGCGGCGGCTCCCCGCTCGCCTCCATGACCGCCCCCGGCCAGGGCTGGGACAAGGACACGGGCACCACCGAGGACTCCTACACCGTCCGGGCCACCGGCGCCCTCGCCGCCGGGATCGAGGCCGAGCAGACCACCCACTGGTCCGGCGGCCCCGACCGCGGCCTCGCGAGCGCCCGCTGCGCCCGTCCCGGCACCGACCTGTGGTTCCTCGGCCCCGGCCCGCTCGCCGCCGACCGGATCGACCTGTACCTCACCAACGTCGACGCCCAGCCCGCGTCCGTCGACGTCACCGGCCTGTCCGGGGAGGGGCCGCTCGACACCACCGAGGGCCTCGCCACGCCCGTCGCGCCGTACAGCACCAGCGTCATCAAGATCGGCGAGCAGCCGGAGGGGCTCGGCGACATCGTCAAGACCGCCCGCGACCTCGCGCTCAACGTGCACACCACCGCCGGACGCGTCGCCGCGTCGCTGCGGGTCCGGATCGGCGAGAAGAAGGGCGTCGAGTGGCTGCCGCTGTCGCCCGCGCCCGCCGCGTCCGCGGTCGTCCCCGGGGTGCCCGGCGGCGACGGGCAGCGCCGCCTCGTCATCGCGGTGCCCGGCGAGGCCGACGCCCGGATCCGGGTGCGGGCCGTCACCGCCGACGGCGCCTTCGCCCCGCAGGGCCAGGACACCGTGGAGGCGCCCGCGCAGAGCGTCACCTCCGTCGACCTCGCCGGCGCCCTGTCCGGCCGCGCCGCTGCCGTCCGGCTGGACTCCGACCGGCCGATCATCGCCGGCTACGCGGCCTCGCGCGGCGCCGACGTCGCCTACGGCACCGCCACCGAGCCGCTCGGCGGCCCGTCCGGGGCCTCCGCGGTCATCGCCGACGACCGGTTCGACGCGTCCGTCGTCCTCACCGCGCCCACCGGCCGCGCCACCGTCCAGATCACCACGATGGACGGGCAGGGGCCCGGCGCACCGCAGAATGTCGAGATCGGCGCGGGACGCACCGTCGAGACGAAGCTCGCCGCACCGCACGGCGGCGACAAGGGCTACGGGGCCGTCATCACGGCCAAGCCGGGTTCGGGGCCGGTCTACGCCGCGCGGATCATGGCGAAGGGCAAGGGCGGCGGCTACCTGTTCACCGTGCTGCCGCTGATGCCCGCGCCCACCACCGTCCGGCTCCCGCCCACCGGCGACAGCCAGACCGCCCTCATCCGCTAGCCGTCATCCGCCCGTCTCCACCGGCCCGTCTCCGTCGGCCCGTCTCCATCGGCCGGCAGTCAGCGGCGCTAGTCGTCCGGGGAGTCATAGCTCGGGTCGACGGACTCGGGGGAGAGGCCGAGGAGGTCGGCGACCTCCTCCACCAGCAGGTCGCGCACCAGCCGGCCGAGCTCCTGCTCGCCCGACGCGCGCGCCTCCACGGGACGCCGGAACACCACGATGCGGAGGGGACGGGCGCCGTCGGCGGGCACCGTCCGGCCGAGGGGGACGGGGCCGTCGAACCAGGGCTCGACGTCCGGCACCTCCTCGACGCCGAACTCCACACCGGACAGCTCCCTGCCCCAGCGCGCGCCGAGCCGCCGCACCTCGTCGTGGACGAGGTCGTCGAACTTCTCCGCGCGGGTCCGGGAGACCGGCGCCTGCGGGGGCGTCAGAGGGCCACGGAGGCCGCGACCGTGCCGATCGCGGCGCCGTACGCCTGCCACACGGGATCGCACTCCCTCAGGTTACCTCCCGCCGCACGCGAACCCCGGCCCCCGCACCAGGAACACCCGTCTCCGCATCGGGAACGCCAACGTGGCGCCCCGGACAGCGGCCCCACCTCGCCCCGACAGCGGCCGCACGGTGAGAGTTCGGGTCCACACGGTATGTAGTTGTTACCCGCGAAATCGGGCGGTAACGGCGACACGTGCGCCCGGGTGGTGGCGGAGGCGGCGGGAGCGAGGTACGGTCGGCCATCGTGAGCCCCGTCCGCACCTGCTCCCGCACCGCCTGCAAGGCGCCCGCAGTCTTCACGCTCACGTACGTCTACCGCGACTCGACCGCTGTCCTGGGGCCCCTCGCCACGTACGCCGAGCCGCACTGCTACGACCTGTGCGCGGAGCATTCGGAGCGGCTGACGGCCCCCATGGGCTGGGAGCTGGTCCGGCTCCCCGTCGAGGAGGAGACCGAGCCGAGCGCCGACGACCTGGAGGCGCTCGCCGACGCCGTCCGCGAGGCCGCCCGCCCCGCGCCGGCCCCCGGGCAGGAGCCCGTCGGCCAGGGCACCGAGGTCGGCCGCCGCGGGCACCTGCGCGTGCTGCGCTCCGAACCGGCGGGCACCCAGCCCCAGGAGTGACCCCGCCGTAGGAGTGATCCAGGCGCAGGAGTGACCCCGGTCACGCCCACGACCGGCACCGGCTCGGGCCGCCGCCGCGCTTCCCGGTAGGCTCGGTTGTCCCGCCGACTTTCGGTCATCACTTGCGTACAGGGGAGCAGGAGTGGGCGACCTCGCCAAGATCTTCAAGGCGTACGACATCCGCGGCGTCGTGCCCGACGAGCTGGACGCCGCCGTCGCGGAGGCGGCCGGCGCGGCGTTCGTGCGGGTGACCGGGGCGGACGCGATCGTCACCGCGCACGACATGCGCGAGTCGTCCGGGCCGCTGGCCGCCGCGTTCGCGCGCGGCGCGACCTCGCAGGGCGCGGACGTGATCGAGGCCGGGCTCGGCTCCACCGACATGCTCTACTACGCCAGCGGCGACCTGGACGTCCCCGGCGCGATGTTCACCGCCAGCCACAACCCGGCGAAGTACAACGGCATCAAGCTGTGCCGCGCGGGCGCCAAGCCGGTCGGCCGCGACACCGGCCTGACCGAGATCCGCGAGATGGTCGAGAACGGCGTCCCGGCCTACGACGGGGAGCCCGGCACGGTGTCGCAGCGCGACGTCCTGCACGGCTACGCCGACCACCTCAAGACGCTGGTCGACCTGTCCTCGATCCGTCCGCTCAAGGTCGTCGTGGACGCGGGCAACGGCATGGGCGGCCACACCGTCCCGGTCGTCTTCGAGGGGCTGCCGATCGACCTCGTCCCGCTGTACTTCGAGCTGGACGGCACCTTCCCCAACCACGAGGCCAACCCGATCGAGCCGGAGAACCTGCGCGACCTGCAGGCCAAGGTCCGCGAGACCGGCGCCGACATCGGCCTCGCCTTCGACGGCGACGCCGACCGCTGCTTCGTGGTCGACGAGCGCGGCGAGATCGTCGCGCCGTCCGCGATCACCGCGCTGGTCGCGGTGCGGGAGCTGGCCAAGCACCCCGGCGCGCCGATCGTGCACAACCTGATCACCTCGAAGGCCGTCCCGGAGATCGTCACCGAGAACGGCGGGTCCCCCGTCCGGACCCGGGTCGGGCACTCGTTCATCAAGCAGACGATGGCGGAGACGGGTGCGGTGTTCGGCGGCGAGCACTCGGCGCACTTCTACTTCCGCGACTTCTGGTTCGCCGACTCCGGCATGCTCGCCGCGCTGCACGTGCTGGCCGCGCTGGGCGAGCAGGACGGCCCCCTGTCGGAGCTGCTCGGCGAGTACACCCGCTACGCGGCGTCCGGCGAGATCAACAGCGAGGTCGCCGACCAGGACGCCGCGGCGGGCAAGGTCCGCGAGGCGTTCGCCGGCCGCCCCCGCGTTACGATCGACGAGCTGGACGGCCTGACCGTCGGGGACGAGGCCGCCGGATGGTGGTTCAACCTGCGGCCGTCCAACACCGAGCCGCTGCTGCGCCTCAACGCGGAGGCCGGCGACGAGGCCACCATGGCGGCGATCCGCGACGAGGTCCTGGCCATCGTGAGGGAGAAGTGACGCTGCTATGAGCATGAAGCTGGACGACTGGCTGCTGGAGATCCTGGCCTGCCCGAACTGCGGCGGCGAGCTGCGCGCCGACGACGCCGCCGCCGAGCTGGTGTGCACCGGCTCCTGCGGCTACGCCTACCCGGTCCGTGACGACATCCCCGTCCTCCTCGTCGACGAGGCCCGGGCCCCCGCTTCGTGAGCACGCTCGATCCGGGACGGCTGGAGGAGGCGCCGGACGTCGAGGCGGCCGATCCGGGCGGGATGCTGCGGCAGGTCGCCTCGTCCGCGGCGCAGATCCGGGAGGCGCGGCGCGCGGCCGAGGAGGCCGGCGTCGCGGCGCTCGCCGAGGACGGCCGCCCCCGCGCGGTCGTGGTCACCGGCATGGGCGGCTCCGGGATCTCCGGGGACGTCCTCGCGGCGGTCTGCGGGCTCGGCTGCCCCGTCCCGGTCACGACGGTCCGCGGGTACCGGCTGCCCGGCTGGGTCGGCGCCGCCGACCTGGTCATCGCGGTGTCCTGCTCCGGCTCCACCGAGGAGACCCTGGAGGTGGCGGCGCAGGCGGCCCGGCGCGGCTGCCGGCTGCTGTGCGTCGGCGGGGCCGGCTCGCCGCTGGCCGATCTCGCCGCCCGCAGCCGCGGCGTGTTCGTCCCGGTGCGGTCGGTGGGGCAGCCGCGGTCGACGCTCTGGGGCCTCACGGTCCCGCTGCTCGTCGCGGCCCGCACGCTCGGCCTGACGGACGTCCCCGACGCGGTGCTGGAGTCCACGGCGGCCCGGCTGGAGGACGTCGCGCACCGGTGCCGCCCGGACAGCGAGCCGTTCGTGAACCCGGCGAAGCGGATCGCGCTGGACCTCGCCGGCGACGTCCCGCTGGTGTGGGGGACGTCCCCGCTCGCCGAGACGGCCGCGTACCGGATGTGCTGCCAGCTCAACGAGAACGCCAAGTACCCGGGCGTCTTCGGCGGCCTGCCGGAGGCGGACCACAACCAGGTGATGGCGTTCGACGGCCTCTTCGCGGGCGGCGGCTCGCCGGCCGATCCCGACGACTTCTTCCGCGACCGCACCGAGGACGCGGAGCACGGCCTGCACCTGGTCGTGCTGCGCGACACCGAGGAGCACCCGCAGACCGCCAAGCGGCGCGAGGCGTCCGTCGAGCTGGCCCGGGACCGGGGCGTCGCGGTGACCGAGATCCTCGCCGAGGGCGACCATCCGCTCGAGAGAATCGCGACAATGATCGCGCTGGCCGACTATGTCACGGTTTACTTGGCCATCACGCTGGGCGTCGACCCGACGCCCGTGCCGGCCATTCAAGAGCTCAAAGCGAGGATTGCCTAGATGAGTGCTGAGGGTGGGACGAAGGCCATCATCGCGGCCCTGGCCGCCAACCTCGGAATCGCCGCGTCGAAGATGGTCGCGTTCGCGTTCACGGGGTCGTCGTCGATGCTGGCGGAGTCGATCCACTCGGTCGCCGACTCGGGGAACCAGGGGCTGCTGCTGCTCGGCCGCAAGCGCTCCGAGCGCGACCGGACGCCCGAGCACCCGTTCGGGTACGGGCGGGAACGCTACTTCTACGCGTTCGTCGTCGCGGTCGTGCTGTTCACCGTCGGCTCGGCGTTCTCGTTGTACGAGGGCTACCACAAGATCCTGCACCCGGAGGACGTCGAGTCGCCGATCTGGGCGTTCGCGGTGCTGATCATCGCGATCGGGATGGAGGGCTTCTCCTTCCGCACCGCGATCAAGGAGTCGGACCAGCTGCGCGCCGGCAAGTCGTGGTGGGCGTTCATTCGCCGCGCGAAGGCGCCGGAGCTGCCGGTCGTCCTGCTGGAGGACGCGGCGGCGCTGATCGGCCTGATCCTCGCGCTGTTCGGCGTGTCGATGGCGGTCGCGACCGGCGACGGGCGCTGGGACGGCATCGGCACCGTCGGCATCGGCGTCCTACTGGGCATCGTCGCCACGGTGCTGGCGATCGAGACCAAGAGCCTGCTGATCGGCGAGGGCGTCGACGCCGACCAGGAGAAGCGGATCATCGAGGCGCTGGAGTCGGTGGAGCAGGTCGACCACGTCATCCACATGCGGACCGAGTACCTCGGCCCGGAGGAGCTGCTGATCGCCGCGAAGATCGCCGTCTACCACGACGACACCGCCGCCGAGGTGGCTCGCGGCATCGACGCGGCCGAGGCCAAGGTCCGCGCGGTGATCCCCGAGGCGGGCATGATCTACCTGGAGCCGGCGCTGGACGAGGCGGACCGCAAGCACGCCCCCGCCTCCACGCCGGCCGAACCGGTCGAGAAGGCCGCAGGCGAGAACGTGTGAGAAGGCGGCCCTCTTCGGGGGCCGTGCCGCGCCGGTGGCGGCCCTGTCAGGGCCGCCACGAGCGGCCGCATGGGATCCCTCGCCGGGCGGCCGGAACCTGTTGCCGGCCGAACCCCAGCCCAGGCGAGACCGGCGAGTGCCTCCGCGGAGGCGGGCGGCGCGGCCGTCCGGCGAGGTGCTTCCCATGCTTCCCCGCCCGGACCCCTGAAACCGGGCGGTTGGCGTGACCGCGGCAGCCCGCCGAACCCCCTACGTCGGCGGTGCCGCCGTTGCGGTCACGGTTAAGACATTACGTCTCCGCCGGTCGCCCGCACGTCCCCCGCAAGGAGGGATCGGGGGTCGTCCTCCAGGGGGATTCCGGCCGCGGGCATACCACCGCACGGTGAGGTGATGAGCCCGTCCAGCGGTCAGTATTGAGAAGTGACCACCGATGACAAGGCCCGGACCGGACCCGACCCCGCGGGGTTCGGCCCAGCCGTCGCCCACCAGGCGTGGCGGCTGTCCGGCCGGATCGTGGCGGGGGTGGGGCAGCTGCTGCTCTGGATCCTCACCGGCATCGGGCACCTGCTGCGGCCGCTCGCCGTCAGGCTCGGCGCCCGGCTGAACGGCGCGGGCCGCGGGCCCGCCCACGGCGGCCCCGGCGCCCCCGGCATG
>NZ_JBEYYT010000346.1:0-10458 GCF_040645715.1 Spirillospora sp. NPDC046719
GGTTATTTCTGGGGGCGCCCTTCCCCCTCGCTAAAGGTGTTTTGTTTTTACCCTCGTGGCGCGGGTGTTTTTTTGAAAAACACAACTCACTAGGAGAGCCATGCCGGCCGCCACCCCCTCACCCCCACCCCGCCCAACCCCGCCCCCGACTCCACCTCCGACCCCGACTCCGACCTCAACCTCGCCCTCGACTCCGACCTCGCCTCGGCCGAACCCCGCACCGGCTTCACCGGCTGCGGGGCGGTTCGGTGTGGTCTTCGCCGTCGTGGCGGCCGGTGTCGCGATGGCCAACCTGGACGTCTTCATCGTCAACGTCGCGCTCCCCGACGTCGGGCGGCACTTCACCGGGGCGTCGCTGTCGTCCCTGTCGTGGATCCTCAACGCCTACGCGGTCGTGTTCGCCGCGCTGCTCGTTCCCGCCGGACGGTTCGCCGATCGCACCGGGCCCAAGCGGGCCTACCTGGGCGGCATCGCCGTCTTCACCGTCGCGTCCGCGCTGTGCGCGGTGGCGCCGAATGTCTGGTCCCTGGTCGGGGCGCGCGCCGTCCAGGCGGCGGGCGCCGCGTTCCTGACCCCGTCCTCGCTCGCGCTGCTCGTCGCCGCCGCGCCGCCCGCACGCCGGCTCGCCGCCGTCCGCGCATGGACCGCGATGAGCGGCCTCGCCGCCGCGCTCGGCCCCGTCGCCGGCGGCCTGCTCACCCAGCTCGACTGGCGCTGGGTGTTCATCGTCAACGTTCCCGCCGGCATCGCCGTGCTGCTGGCCGGCCCGCGCGTCGTCCGCACGCCGACCCAAGGCGCCGCCCCGACCCAAGGCGCCGCGCCGGCCGAAGGTGGTGCGCTGGCCCAGGGCGGTGCGCCTGACCATGGCGGCGCGCTGGCCCAGGGTGGTGCGCTGGGTAAGGGTGGTGCGCTGGGCCATGGCGGCGCCCCGGGTCATGGCGGCTCGCTGGGTCAAGGTGGTGCGCTGGGTCAAGGTGGTGCGCTGGGCCATAGCGGTGCGCTGGCCGAAGGCGGCGCCCCGGGCCAAGGCGGCTCGCTGGGTCAAGGTGGTGCGCTGGGTCAAGGTGGTGCGCCGGACCAGGGCGGTGCGCTGGGGCAGGGTGGTGCGCCGGCCCAAGGTGGGGCGCTGGCCGCGCGGGCGGGGCGGCCTGATCTTGCTGGGGCGGGGCTGCTGACGGCGGGCATCGCCGCGCTCGCGCTCGCGCTGGTCAAGAGCAACGACTGGGGCTGGGGCTCCGGAGGCGTCATCGGGACGCTGGTGGCGGCGGCGGTCCTGCTGGTGCTGTTCGTGCACCGGTCGGCGCGGCATCCCGAGCCGGTGCTGCCGCTGCGGCTGCTCCGGGTCCCGGGCTTCGCCCCGGCGTCCGTGGCGAACCTGCTCTTCGCGGTCGCGTTCGCCGCGATGCTGCTCTCGGCGGTCCTGTGGTGCCGGCAGGTCTGGCACTGGTCCGCGCTGCGGACGGGCCTCGCGATCGCGCCCGGCCCGCTGATGGTCCCGGGCCTCGCCGTCGGCGCGGGCCCGCTGGCCCGGCGCACCGGCGCGGCCCCCATCGCGATCGCCGGCTGCGCGGCCTTCGCGGCGGGGATCGCGTGGTGGACGTGGATGATGACCCCGGACGACGGTTACGCCGCCGGCATGCTGCCCGGGATGCTGCTCACCGGCGTCGGCGTCGGGCTGGCCCTCCCCACCCTCGTGGGTGCGGCGGTGTCCGCGCTGCCGCCCCGGGACTTCTCGACCGGTTCCGGCATGGTCACGATGGCGCGGCAGATCGGCACCGTCCTCGGCGTCGCGATGCTGATCGCCGCGCTGGGCTCGGACGCCGCGCCGGGCGGGGCGGGCGCGTTCGACGACGGCTGGCGGCTGGTCCTCCTTGCGACCCTCGCGACGGCCGCCGCCTGCCTCCTGGTCCGCCGCCCCCGCCCCTCGGCTGCCGCCCCGCCTGGCGACTCCGGCGGATCCGTCCAGGTGGAGGAAATGTGAGGGGCGGCACGCTGCCCAGTAGGTTGTGTTTTCCAACTCGCTGGGCGGATACTGGGCAGTAAGTTGGAGAACACAACGGAGGTGGTCATGCGGGACGCGGTGATCGTGGAAGCGGTGCGCACGCCGGTCGGCAAGGGCAAGCCGGGCGGCGCGCTGCACGCCGACCATCCGGCCGACCTGCTGGCGCGGACGCTGAGGACGCTCGTCGAACGGTCCGGGATCGACCCCGCGCAGGTGGACGACGTGATCGGCGGCGTCGTCACCCAGGCCGGCGACCAGGCCCTCAACATCACCCGGACCGCCGTCCTGGCGGCCGGGTTCCCCGAGACCGTGCCGGGCATGACCGTCGACCGGCAGTGCGGCTCGTCCCAGCAGGCGCTGCACATCGCCGCGCAGGGCGTGCAGAGCGGCGCGTACGACATCGCGATCGCGTGCGGCGTGGAGTCGATGTCGCGGGTGCCGATGGGGTCGAGCGTGCTGCCCGGCAGCGACCCGTTCGGCCCGATGCTCAAGGAGCGGTACCCGGACGGCCTCGTCGGGCAGGGCATCAGCGCCGAGCTCATCGCCGCGAAGTGGGACCTGTCCCGCGAGGAGCTCGACGCCTACGCCTACGAGTCGCACCGCCGCGCCGCCGAGGCGTGGAAGAACGGCGAGTTCGACCGCGAGGTCGCCTGGACCGGGCAGCGCGACGAGACCGTCCGGCCCGGCACGTCACCGGAGATCCTCGCCGGTCTCAGGCCCGCCTACTACGACGAGCGGACGGCGGCGCGGTTCCCCGAGATCGGATGGAAGGTCACCGCCGGGAACGCGTCCCCGATCAACGACGGCGCCGCCGCCGTCCTGGTCATGGGCGCGGACGTGGCGGAGCGGCTCGGCCTGCGCCCCCGCGCCCGGTTCCACGCGTTCGCGGTCACCGGCGACGACCCGCTGCTGATGCTGACGGCGATCATCCCCGCGACGGAGAAGGTACTGGCCAGGGGCGGCCTGACCCTGGACGACATCGACCTGTTCGAGGTGAACGAGGCGTTCTCCCCGGTCGTGCTCGCCTGGCAGCGCGAGACCGGCGCCGACCTCGCGCGCGTCAACGTCCGCGGCGGCGCGATCGCCATCGGCCACCCGCTCGGCGCGAGCGGCGCCCGCATCATGACGACGCTGCTGCACGCCCTGGAGGACCGCGGCGGGCGCTACGGCCTCCAGACGATGTGCGAGGCCGGCGGCCTCGCCAACGCGACGATCGTCGA
Source organism: Spirillospora sp. NPDC046719 (assembly GCF_040645715.1). Taxonomy (NCBI): domain Bacteria; kingdom Bacillati; phylum Actinomycetota; class Actinomycetes; order Streptosporangiales; family Thermomonosporaceae; genus Spirillospora; species Spirillospora sp. NPDC046719. Next base: position 3,223 of record NZ_JBEYYT010000346.1, read on the forward strand.
GCGCCTGTGACCGGCCGACCGAACGTGGCGGGCGGGCCGAACGTGACCGGCGGGCCGATCGTGACCGGCGGGGCGTTCGGAACCGGCGGCTAGGCTTCCGGTATGCCGAAGGACGCCCATCCCCGCGAGTGCTCCATCGCCGACACCCTCGACATCGTCGGCGAGCGCTGGACGCTGCTCGCGATCCGGGAGCTCAGCTACGGCGTCCGCCGGTTCGACCAGATCGCCCGCAACACCGGGGCGGCCCGCGACATCCTTACGACCCGGCTCCGCAAGCTCGAGGCGAACGGGATCGTCCGCCGCGAGCGCTACAGCGACCACCCCGTCCGCTACGAGTACCACCTCACGGCGGCGGGGCGGGAGCTGTGCGACGTGCTGATCGTCCTGATGGCGTGGGGCGACCGGCACCTGCACCCCGACGACCCGCCGGTCCGCTGGCAGCACTCCTGCGGCGAGACCCTCAGCCCGATGGTGATCTGCCGGCACTGCGGCAACGAGGCGCGTCCCGGGGCCCACTCGCCGACGGGGCGGGGCGCGCTGACGTCCTGACCCCGGAAAGACGGCGGAATGCGATAGAAGAGTGGACATCTTCAGGAAGGTGCGAGATGTCCGCGATGCCGTTGAGAGCCGGTGATCCGACGCACGTCGGCTCCTGGGAGATCGAGGGGCGGCTCGGCGAGGGCGGGCAGGGCGTCGTCTACCTCGGGCGCGGGGCCGGCGGCGAGCCGGTCGCGGTCAAGGTGCTGCGCGGGCTGGACGAGGAGGCGCTGCGGCGGCTGGGCCGGGAGGTCGAGACGGCCCGGCGGGTCGCGCCCTTCTGCACGGTGCGCGTCCTCGACGTCCGGCTGGATCCGGCCTCCGCCTACGTGGTCAGCGAGTACGTGGACGGCCCGTCGCTGCAGGACGCGGTGAAGGCCGAGGGGCCGCGGCGGGGCGCGGCGCTGGAGCGGCTGGCCATCGACACGGCGACCGCGCTCGCCGCCGTCCACTCCGCGGGGGTGGTGCACCGGGACTTCAAGCCGCACAACGTGCTGCTCGGCCCGGACGGCCCGCGGGTCATCGACTTCGGGATCGCGCGCGAGGTGGACGTCACATCCTCGCTGACCAGGGGCCCGATCGGGACGCCGGCGTACATGGCGCCCGAGCAGATCGAGGGCCGCCCCGCCACGGCCGCGGCGGACGTGTTCTCCTGGGGCGCGACGATGGTCTTCGCCGCGACCGGGCATCCGGCGTTCGCGCGGGACGGCGTGCAGGCGCTGTTCCACCAGATCCTCAGCGAGGACCCGGACCTGTCCGGCCTGGACGGGTGGCTGCGCGACCTGGTCGCGTCCTGCCTCGCCAAGGACCCCGCCGAGCGGCCGACGGCGGCGGAGGTGATCTCCCGCCTGACGGCGCGGACCGCCTGGCAGCCCGTCGACACGCTCCCGGCCGCCGCGTCGTCCGCACCCGCGCCCGCGCCGCCGGCGCCCGCGTCGTCCGTGCCGCCCGCGTCGTCCGTGCCCGCGCCCGCGCCGCTGCCTCACGCGTCCGTGCCTCTTCCGCCCGAGGCGCCGCCTCCCGCGTCGCCGTCTCTCGCCTCCGGGCTCGCCGGCACCATGCCGCAGCAGGCGCCGTGGACGGCACCGCCGGGCTGGCCGCAGCCGGGCCTTCCTCCGGGCGAAGCGCGCCGCCGCCGGATCTGGCCGTGGCTGACGGCCGCCATCGCGCTGCCGGTCGTCGCGGCCCTGGTGGCGGGCGGCGTCTTCGTGGTGCGGCAGGTGCTGCGCCACGAGAGGCCCGCCGCCGTGTCGTCCCTCCCGGCGGACATGTGCTCGATCTACGACTCGAGCGCGGGGAAGCGGGTCCTGGCCGACATGGGCGCCGCGAAGGGCAAGCGCATCCCGCGGAACAGCGCCGACCAGTACGGGGAGTGGAGGCTCTGCGCGTTCGGCACGGACCTCTTCCCGCCGACGGACACCTTCCAGATCCAGCTGAACCTCTACAACCGCGACGACCCGCACAAGGGGATCGAGGACGCGCGCAAGGCGTTGCATGGCGGTTCGAGCTTCGGTTGCACCTCGGCGCCCGTCACCGGCGGCGGCGTGGGCGAGGAGAGCTGCGAGGGCGTCACCAGCAGTTCGTGGGCCGAGGTCGTGGCGCGCAAGGGCAACATCATCGCGATGGCCTCCTGCTCCGCGCCGACCATCGGCGACCGCTACCGCCAGGCACTGCGCCGCGCCGCCGACCTGGCCCTCGACAAGGCCCTGTAGCCCACGGCGCACCCCTGTGGCCCACGGCGCGACCCGCGCGGCCGGCGGACCAGGCCCGCGCCCCCCGGCGAGACGCGGCCGCTCCTCAGCACTCGATGACGTTGACGGCGAGGCCGCCGCGCGAGGTCTCCTTGTACTTGTCGAGCATGTCGCGGCCGGTGTCGCGCATGGTCTTGATCGCCTTGTCGAGGGAGACGAAGTGGCGGCCGTCGCCGCGCAGCGAGATGCGGGCGGCGCTGATGGCCTTGATGGCGCCGACCGCGTTGCGCTCGATGCAGGGGACCTGGACGAGGCCGCCGACGGGGTCGCAGGTCAGGCCGAGGTTGTGCTCGATGCCGATCTCCGCGGCGTTCTCCACCTGCTCGGGGGTGCCGCCGAGGACCTCGGTGAGCCCGGCGGCGGCCATCGAGCAGGCGGAGCCGACCTCGCCCTGGCAGCCGACCTCGGCGCCGGAGATCGAGGCGTTCTGCTTGAACAGCACGCCGATCGCGCCGGCGGTGAGCAGGAACCGGACGGCGCTCTGGTCGTCGCCGCCGCGCACGAACCGGTCGTGGTAGTGCAGGACGGCCGGGATGATGCCGGCGGCGCCGTTGGTCGGGGCGGTGACGATGCGCCCGCCGGCGGCGTTCTCCTCGTTGACGGCGAGCGCGAAGAGCGTGACCCAGTCCATCGCGTGCAGCGGGTCGGACGCCTGCTCCGCCGACAGCTGGCGGTGCAGCTGCGGGGCGCGCCGCCGCACCTTCAGGCCGCCCGGCAGGAGGCCCTCGCGGGTGCAGCCGCGGGTGACGCAGGCCCGCATGACGTCCCACAGCGTCAGGAGCCCCTCGCGGATCTCCTCCTCGGTGCGGCCGAACGCCTTCTCGTTCTCCAGCATGAGCGCCGAGATGGACAGGCCCGTCTCGCGGCAGCGGTCGAGGAGCTCGGCGGCGGTGTCGAACCGGTGCGGCAGGACGGTGTCGTCCGGCTTGATGCGGTCGGCGCCCGTGGCGTTCTCGTCCACGATGAAGCCGCCGCCGACCGAGTAGTACACCTTGGAGCGCAGTTCGTCGCCGGACGCGTCGAACGCGGTGAACCGCATCCCGTTGGGGTGGCCGGGCAGCGATTCCTTGCGCTCGAAGACCAGGTGCTCGCCGACGGCGAAGGGCACGTCGTGCGAGCCGAACAGGCGGAGGGACTTGCGCTCGCGGATCGCGGCGAGCCGCTCGTCCACCGTGTCGACGTCGACGGTCTCGGGCTTGTCGCCTTCGAGGCCGAGGATGACGGCCTTGTCGGACCCGTGCCCCTTCCCGGTGAGGCCGAGGGAGCCGTAGAGGACCGCCTGGACGGACGCGGTCCGCTCCAGCAGGCCGTCCCGGCGCAGGCCGCGGGCGAAGCGGTGGGCCGCCGCCATGGGGCCGCCCGTGTGCGAGGACGACGGGCCGATACCGATCTTGAAGAGGTCGAAAACGCTGATGGCCATGGGTGCTACCTCGTCGTAGCGCGCGCCCCCCTCCCGCCCTGAGGGGGAAGGGGGCGCGAGGGAGTTACAGGTCGGGGTACAGCGGGTGCTTGTCGGCGAGGGCCTTCACCCGGGCCGACAGCGCGCCGGCGTCGAAAGACGGCTGCAGCGCCAGCGCGATGACGTCGGCGACCTCGGCGAAGTCCTCGGCGGTGAAGCCGCGGGTCGCCAGGGCCGGCGTGCCGATCCGCAGGCCGGACGTCACCATCGGCGGGCGCGGGTCGTTCGGGACCGCGTTCCGGTTGACGGTGATGCCGATCTCGTGCAGCCGGTCCTCGGCGTCGCGGCCGGTGAGCTCGGAGTCCACCAGGTCGACCAGGACGAGGTGCACGTCCGTGCCGCCGGTGAGCACCTTCACGCCGGCCTTCGCCGAGTCCTCGGCGAGCAGCCGCTCCGCGAGGATCTTCGCGCCCTCGACGGTGACGGCCTGCCGGGCCTTGAACTCGTCCGACGCGGCGATCTTCAGCGCGACCGCCTTGGCGGCGATCACGTGCTCCAGCGGGCCGCCCTGCATGCCCGGGAACACCGCCGAGTTGATCTTCTTGCCGTACTCCTCGCGGGCGAGGATCAGGCCGCCGCGCGGGCCGCCGAGCGTCTTGTGCGTCGTGGTGGTGACGATGTCCGCGTACGGGACGGGCGACGGGTGCAGCCCCGCCGCGACGAGCCCCGCGAAGTGCGCCATGTCCACCATGAGCAGCGCGCCCACCGAGTCGGCGATCTCCCGGAACGCGGCGAAGTCGAGCTGCCGCGGGTACGCCGACCAGCCCGCCACGATCATCTTCGGCCGGTGCTCGGCGGCGAGGGAGGCGACCTCGTCCATGTCGACCAGGCCGTCCTCGGCGCGGACGTGGTAGGGCACCACGTTCAGCACCTTGCCGGAGTAGTTCAGCCGCATCCCGTGGGTGAGGTGCCCGCCGTGCGCGAGGTCGAGGCCGAGGATCGTGTCGCCGTGCTGCAGCAGCGCGAAGTAGACCGCGGTGTTGGCTTGCGCGCCGCTGTGCGGCTGCACGTTGGCGTGCTCGGCGCCGAACAGCGACTTGGCGCGGTCGATCGCCAGCTGCTCGGTGACGTCGACGAACTCGCAGCCGCCGTAGTACCGCTTGCCCGGGTACCCCTCGGCGTACTTGTTGGTCAGGACGGAGCCCTGCGCCTCCAGCACCGACACCGGCGCGAAGTTCTCCGACGCGATCATCTCGAGGGTGGACTGCTGGCGGCGCAGCTCGGCGTCCACCGCCTCGGCGACCTCGGGGTCCGCCGCGGCGAGGGAGTCGTACAGACCCACGTCAGCTCTCCTCGATCAGCTTGTCGTAGGACTCGGCGTCCAGCAGGTCGCCCGGCTCGTCGGAGATCCGCACCTTGAAGATCCAGCCCTCGCCGTACGGGTCGTCGTTGATCACCTTGGGCTCGTCCACCACCGCGCTGTTGATCGCGGTGATCTCGCCGCTGACCGGCGAGTACAGGTCGCTGACCGACTTGGTCGACTCGATCTCCCCGCACGGCTCGCCGGCCTCGACGGCGTCGCCCTCGGAGGGCTGCAGCTCGAGGTAGACGATCTCGCCGAGCGCGTCGGCGGCGTGCGCGGTGATGCCGACCGTGACGATGCCGTCCTCGCCACCCAGGCCGGCCACCCACTCGTGCTCTTCGCTGTAGCGGAGCTGCTCCGGAACGCTCACGATCTTTTTCTCTCTCTTCCCATGTGGGGGCCGGGCCCCCACACCCCCGGACGACTGTGTTTCAGGAACGCTTGTAGAACGGCAGGGCGACCACGTCGACCGGCTCCTGCCTGCCGCGCACGTCCACCGCGAGGCCGGCCTCCTCGACGCCGCTGTCGAGGTAGGCCATGGCGATCGGCGTGCCCAGTGTGGGCGACGGGGCGCCGCTGGTCACCACGCCGCACGGCGTGCCGTCCGGCGCGACGACCTGGTACCCCTTCCGGGGCGCGCGACGCCCGCGCGCCACCAGTCCCACGAGCCTACGGCCCGCGGGGGTCTGCGCCTGCGCCGCCAGGGCCGCCTTCCCGACGAAGTCGACCGCCTTGTCCAGTTTGACCACACGGCCGAGGCCGGCCTCGAACGGGGTCGTCTCCCGGGTCAGCTCGTTGCCGTACAGCGGCATCCCGGCCTCCAGGCGGAGCGTGTCGCGCGCGGAGAGCCCGGCGGGCACGACCCCGTCGACCGCCGCGAGCGCCTTCCACAGCGCGACGGCGTCGGCGGCGTCCACGAACAGCTCGAAGCCGTCCTCGCCGGTGTAGCCGGTGCGGGCGATCAGGGCGTCCACGCCGGCGACGCGGTCGGCGAGGATCGCGTAGTAGCGCAGGTCGGCGAGCGGCGCGCCGGTGAACCCTTCGAGGATCTCCTGCGAGCGCGGGCCCTGGAGCGCGATCAGCGCGTAGGCGTCGGAGCGGTCGTCGACGGCGGCCTCGAAGCCCGCCGCCCGCTCGGTGAGCGCGTCCCGCACCACCGCGACGTTCGCCGCGTTCGCCACCACCATCCAGGTCTCGTCCGCGAGCCGGTAGACGATCAGGTCGTCGAGGACGCCGCCGTCCGGGTCGCAGATCATCGTGTACCGGGCCTTGCCCACCGCCATCGGCGACAGGTTGCCGACCAGCGCGTGGTCCAGCGCGTCGGCGGCGCCGGGGCCGGACAGGAAGATCTCTCCCATGTGGGACAGGTCGAACAGCCCCGCGCCGGTGCGGACGGCCTGGTGCTCGGCGGTCTCGCTCCGGTAGCGCAGCGGCATCAGGTAGCCGGCGAAATCGACGAGGTTCGCGCCGAGGTCCTGGTGGACGTCGTGCAGCGGCGTCTTCTTCGGGGTCGGGTCGGCGGACATCGGTTCGGCTCCTTCGTCGCGGGCGCGCGTGGTCCATCGTCCCACTCGCGCACCGGGCGTATCGGTGCCTCCCCCTCTGTCATCGGCGCCTGAGAGCTTCACCCGCCGCCCCGTACGGGACGCGGCGCGGGCTTTCACCTTCGGCGGGGGACGGGGTCCCCGCTTTCCAGAGGTCGCCTGGTCCGTGCGGTCCGTGGGCCTGAGAGGTTCCGGGGAGGATTTGCTCCTTCGGCGTCCCACGCCGGCTGCGTGGAACTCTCCCGCACGGGATCAACGGCGTCGCGCCCAGGCTAGCAGCGGCAACGCCGTGCGACCAGCGGCCGCCGTGCCGGGCCGGCGGCGCGGCCGGAGGCGGCGCGTGCTCCGGCCGAGCCGCCCTCCCGGGCCGCCGGGCGGCCGCTACTTCGGCGTGGCGGCGGGGGTGCCGGACATCGCCTTCACGCACGCCTGCAGCGCCGCCTTGATCTTGGCCAGCTCGGCCTTCGACGGCGTCGAGCTCGGGTGCGGGCTGGGCATCGTGATCCCGTGCTTGCGCACGCAGTCGTTGAACTTCTGCGCGGCCTGCGCCGTCCCGTTCCCGCCGGGGGCGGTGGGCACGGCCCCCGTGCCCTTCGAGGCGCCGGACGCCCCGGAACCCCCCGGCGGCGCGGACGACGCCGC
>NZ_JBEYYT010000347.1:0-10403 GCF_040645715.1 Spirillospora sp. NPDC046719
GCGGCGTCCCCGCCCCGGGCGGATCGCCGGAGAAGCCGCCGCGCGGGCCGGGGCGGCGGTCGGCCCACAGCACGGTGCGGCGCAGCGCGATGGGCACCTCGGCCAGCAGCGGCGCGAACTCGGCGTCGGCGACGATCAGCGCGGGGCGCAGCTCGCCGAGCACGGCGCGGATCTGGCCCGCGCCGAAGCCGGTGTTGAGAAGCACGACCTCGGCGCCGCGCCTGCTGCACGCGACGAGCGTCTCGACCATGCCGCGGTGGTTGCGGCACAGCACGCCGACGCGCGGGCGGGGGCCGTGCAGCGGCAGCCCGAGGGCGAGGCGGGTGGCGCGGTCGTCGAGCTCGCCGAAGGACAGCACGCCCGCGTCGTCGATCAGGGCCGGGCGGGACGGCGAGTGCGCGGCGGCGGCGGTGAGGACGCCGGCGAGGGAGGTGCCCCAGCGGCGCAGCGCGCCGAGCTGGCGGCCGACGCGGCGGGGGCCGCCGGACAGCAGCAGTCCCGTGCGCAGCAGGAGGGCGGCGAGGTCGCGGACGTGCCCGATCCGCCGGCGCAGTCCCGGCCGGTATACGGGCCTCGCGTGCGTCACCGCGCCTCCTCCGGTGATTTCGAGCCACGTTACCCACGAGTCCCGGGCCGAACAAGGGCGCCGCCCGGTCAGTGGTTACTGACGAGTAGCCTTTCTGGTTACCTGCGAGTAGCATCGCGGGTGCGGGCACTCGTGCCGCCCGATCGACGGCCATCCGCTCCGAACGGACGCGCCGGGCGGCACGGGGCTCGACGCTTCCACCACACCGCCCATCCGCAGGGAGGACGACCCGTGCCTCGCACCGCACGCGACGTCGTGTTCGTCGACGGCGTCCGCACGCCGTTCGGCAAGGCCGGCCCCAAGGGCCTGTACGCGCAGACCCGCGCCGACGACCTAGTCGTCCGCGCTATCCGCGAGCTGATGCGCCGCAACCCGTCCCTCCCGCCGGAGCGGGTGGACGAGGTCGCGATCGCCGCCACCACCCAGACCGGCGACCAGGGACTGACGATCGGCCGGTCCGCCGCCGTGCTCGCCGGGCTGCCGAAGAGCGTCCCCGGCTTCGCCATCGACCGGATGTGCGCGGGCGCCATGACCGCCGTCACCACGACCGGCGCCGGCATCTCGTTCGGCTCCTACGACATCGCCATCGCGGGCGGCGTCGAGCACATGGGGCGGCACCCTATGGGCGAGGGCGTCGACCCGAACCCGCGTTTCCTCGCCGACAAGCTCGTCGACCCGTCCGCGCTGGTCATGGGCTCGACCGCGGAGAACCTGCACGACCGGTTCCCGCAGATCACCAAGGAGCGCGCGGACGCCTACGCCGTGCGCAGCCAGCAGAAGGTCGCCGCCGCCTACGCCGCCGGGAAGATCCAGCCGGACCTGGTCCCGACCGCGATCCGCTCCGCCGAGCAGGGCTGGGGGCTCGCGACCGAGGACGAGCCGCCGCGCCCCGGCACCACGATGGACGACCTCGCCAAGCTGAAGACCCCGTTCCGCGTGCACGGCAACGTCACCGCCGGGAACGCCGCGGGCCTCAACGACGGCGCGACCGCGTGCCTGCTGGCCGCCGAGGACGTCGCCCGCGACCTCGGCCTCACGCCGAGGATGCGGCTCGTCGACTTCTCGTTCGCCGGCGTCGAGCCGGAGGTGATGGGCGTCGGGCCCGTCCCCGCGACCGAGAAGCTGCTCGCCCGCAACTCCCTGACCATGGACGACATCGGCCTCATCGAGATCAACGAGGCGTTCGCGGTGCAGGTGCTGGCGTTCCTGGAGCACTTCAAGATCGCCGACGACGACGCGCGGGTGAACCCGTGGGGCGGCGCGATCGCGCTCGGCCACCCGCTCGCCTCGTCCGGCGTGCGGCTGATGAACCAGCTGGCCCGGCTGTTCGAGGAGCGCACCGACGTGCGCTACGGGCTGACGACGATGTGCGTCGGCATGGGCATGGGCGGGACCGTCCTCTGGGAGAACGTGAACTGGGAGGGCTCCAAGTGAGCGATCTGGCAGCGGTTTTCGGCGACGAGGTCGTCACGCACGCCTACGTCCGGGACGTGGCGCTCCCCCACGGCGCGGGCACGCTCGCGCTGATCACGCTCGACAACGGCCACGACCACACCAAGCCGAACACCTTCGGCCCGAACGGGCTCGCCGAGCTGGACGCGGCCCTCGACCGCGTCGCCGGACGGGACGACATCGTCGCCGTCGGCGTGACCGGCAAGCCGTTCATCTTCGCGGTCGGCGCCGACCTCAAGGGCGTGCCGCTGATCGCCGACCACGCGGACGCGCGGGCCATCGGCAGGCTCGGCCACGACGTGTTCCGGCGGCTCGGCGAGCTGGGCGTCCCGTCGTTCGCCTACTACAACGGCGCGGCGATGGGCGGCGGCGTCGAGATCGGCCTGCACTGCACCTACCGGACGATCTCGTCGGGCGTCCCGGCGTTCGCGCTGCCGGAGGCGTTCCTCGGCCTGGTGCCCGGCTGGGGCGGCACGTACCTGCTGCCGAACCTGATCGGCGCGGAGAAGGCGCTGAAGGTCGTCATCGACAACCCGCTCGCGCAGAACCGGATGCTGAAGGGCCGGCAGGCCTACGAGCTGGGCATCGCGGACGCGGTCTTCGACTCGGCCGACTTCCTGGAGGAGTCGCTCGCCTGGACGGCCCGCGTCCTCAACGGCGAGATCACCGTGACCCGGCCCGAGGTCGACAAGGGCAAGGCGTGGGACGACGCGATCGCGATGGCCCGCTGGAACCTCGAGGGCAAGCTGCACGGCGCCGCGCCGTCCTTCACCCGCGCGCTCGACCTGGTCGCCGCCGCGAAGGACCGGAGCCGCGACGAGGGCTTCGCCGCCGAGGACGAGGCTCTCGCCGACCTCATCATGAGCGACGAGCTGCGCGCCGGGCTGTACGCGTTCGACCTCACCCAGAAGCGCGCGAAGCGTCCCGCCGGGGCGCCCGACAAGTCCCTCGCCCGCAAGGTCACCAAGGTCGGCGTCGTCGGCGCGGGCCTGATGGCCTCGCAGCTCGCGCTGCTGTTCGCGCGCCGCCTGGAGGTCCCGGTCGTGCTGACGGACCTCGACCAGGCGCGCCTGGACAAGGGCGTCGGCTACGCGCACGGCGAGATCGACAAGCTGCTCGGCAAGGGCCGCCTCTCCCCCGACAAGGCCAACCGGCTGAAGGCGCTGATCACCGGCTCGCTGACCAAGGACGCGTTCGCCGACGCCGACTTCGTCATCGAGGCCGTGTTCGAGGAGATGTCGGTCAAGCAGAAGGTGTTCGCCGAGGTCGAGGAGCACGTCTCCGCCGACTGCGTGCTCGCCACCAACACCTCCTCGCTGTCGGTCACCGAGATGGCCGCGGGGCTGCGGCACCCCGAGCGGGTCGTCGGGTTCCACTTCTTCAACCCGGTCGCGGTGCTGCCGCTGCTGGAGATCGTCCGGGGCGAGCGGACCGACGACGCGGCCCTCGCCACCGCGTTCGCGACCGGCAGGGCGCTGAAGAAGTCGTGCGTGCTGGTCAAGGACGCCCCGGCGTTCGTGGTCAACCGCGTCCTGCTGCGGCTGCTCGCCGAGATCGTGGCGACGGTCGACGAGGGCACCCCGATCGAGGTCGCCGAGCGCGCCGCCGCGCCGCTCGGCCTGCCGATGCCGCCGTTCGTGCTGATGGGGCTGGTCGGCCCGGCGATCGCGCTGCACGTCAACGAGACCCTGCACGGCGCGTTCCCGGACCGGTTCCCGCTCTCGGACAACCTGGCGAAGATGGTCGCGGCGGGCAAGCGGGGCGTCTACCTGCCGGACTTCTCCCTCGACCCCGAGGTCGTGGCGATCTTCGGCGGCGGGACGAGCCCGTCCACCGAGCAGCAGGTCCTCGACCGGGCGCTCGCCGCGCTCGCCGACGAGATCCGGATCATGCTGGACGAGGGCGTCGTCGCGGCGCCCGAGGACATCGACCTGTGCATGATCCTCGGCGCGGGCTGGCCGTTCCACCTCGGCGGCATCACCCCGTACCTGGACCGGTCGGGCATCGCCGAGAAGACGACCGGGCGCCGCTTCCTCGCCCCCGGCACGGCCTCGCTCCCCGCCTGACGCGGGTCGCCCACCGCCCGCGCGATCGCGGGCGGTGGGTGATCATAAGCGGCGCGCATCCGGGCATAGGGGTGTCATAACGACGTGACGCCGAGGAGCGACGATGAACCTGCTGCGCACCAAGTCGGTCGAACAGTCGATCAAGGACACCGAGGAACCCGGGCACCGGCTGCGCCGCGACCTGTCCGCGCTCGACCTGGTCGTGTTCGGCATCGGCGTCATCGTCGGCACGGGCATCTTCGTCCTCACCGGGCAGGTCGCCAAGGAGAAGGCGGGCCCGGCGGTCGCGATCTCGTTCATCCTCGCCGCCGTCGTCTGCGCGCTGGCCGCGCTGTGCTACGCCGAGTTCGCCTCCACCGTCCCGGTCGCGGGCTCGGCCTACACGTTCTCCTACGCCACCCTCGGCGAGTTCCCGGCCTGGATCATCGGCTGGGACCTCATCCTGGAGCTGGCGCTCGGCGCGGCGGTGGTGTCGGTCGGCTGGTCGGGGTACTTCGCCTCGCTGCTGGACAGCGCGGGCGTGCACCTGCCCGCCGCGATCCTCAACCCGCCGGGCAGCAGCGGCGGCGTCGTCAACGTCCCGGCGATCGCGCTCGTGCTGGTGGTGACGGGGCTGCTCGTCCTCGGGGTGAAGATCTCCTCGCGGGTGAACGCGGTCGTCGTGGTGGTGAAGGTGTCCGTCGTCCTGCTGGTCATCGTGGCCGGCCTCTTCTTCGTCAAGGGCGAGAACTACCACCCGTTCATCCCGCCCTCGGAGCCGAACCCGTCGGTGAAGGGCGCGGCGGCGCCGCTCATGCAGGTGATCTTCGGGATCACCCCGGTCAGCTACGGCTGGCTCGGCATCTTCGCCGCGATCGCCATCGTCTTCTTCGCCTACATCGGATTCGACATCGTCGCCACCGCCGCCGAGGAGGCCCGCCGCCCGCAGCGCGACCTGCCGATCGGCCTGATCGGCTCCCTCGTCATCACCGCGCTCCTCTACGCGGCGGTGTCGACGGTCGTCGCCGGGATGCAGAACTACAAGAAGCTCTCCGACGCCGCGCCGCTCGCGGACGCGTTCAAGGCCGTCGGGCACTCCGTTTTCGCCACGATCATCGACGTCGGCGCCGTCGTCGGCCTCATCGCCGTCGTGCTCATCCTGCTGCTCGGGCAGAGCCGGGTGTTCTTCGCGATGAGCCGGGACGGGCTGCTGCCGCCGTGGCTGTCGGTCATCCACCCCCGGTTCGGCACCCCGTGGCTGTCGACGGTGATCATGGGCGGCATCGTCGCCGTGCTGGCCGGGTTCATCCCGCTGGCCAAGCTCGCCGAGCTGGTCAACATCGGCACGCTGTTCGCGTTCCTGCTGGTGTCGGTCGGCGTGCTGATCCTGCGCCGCACCCGGCCCGACCTGCCGCGCGCGTTCCGCACCCCGCTCGTCCCGGTGATCCCGATCCTGTCGGTGCTGGGCTGCCTCTTCGTCATGATCAACCTGCCGCTGGAGACCTGGTACCGGTTCCTGGCCTGGATGGTGGTCGGCTCGATCATCTACTTCGGCTACGGCCGGTACCACAGCCGCGTCGGGCTCGCCGCCGCGTCCGATCGGTCCTGACGGGGCGCGCCCGAGCCGCCGTTAAAGGATCCCGTGACCGGTGTCACGGTGTTCTTTTGGCGTGGGGGTCGGCACAATACGCGCATGGCTACCCCTGTGCTCGTCGCGGTGATCGGCTCCGGGCCCGCCGGCATCTACGCCGCCGAGGCCCTGGTGAAGCAGACCGACGGGAACGTCCGGGTGGACGTGTTCGACCGGCTGCCGACCCCGTACGGCCTGGTCCGCTACGGCGTCGCCCCCGACCACACGTCGATCAAGTCGATCGCCAAGTACCTGCAGCGGGTCCTGGAGAACCCGGCCGTGCGGTTCTTCGGTTGCGTCGAGCTCGGCCGCGACATCACCCGCGCCGACCTGCTCGACTGCTACGACGCCGTCGTCTACTGCACCGGCGCGATGGTCGACCGGCAGATGCGGATCCCCGGCGAGGAGCTGCCGGGCAGCATCGCCGCCACCGACTTCGTCAACTGGTACTGCGGGCACCCCGACGCCGCCGACCACGCCTTCGACCTGTCGGTCGAGGAGGCCGCCGTCATCGGCGTCGGCAACGTCGCCGTCGACGTCGTGCGGATCCTCGCCAAGACGGCGGAGGAGCTGCGCGCCACCGACGTCCCCGAGCAGGTCATCGACGCGCTGAGCAGGAGCCGGGTGAAGCGCGTGCACATGATCGGGCGGCGCGGGCCCGCGCAGGCGAAGTTCACCACCAAGGAGGCCCGCGAGCTCGGCGAGCTGGAGAACGCCAGCATCCACGTCAGCCCCGAGGACATGGACCTCGACCCCGTCAGCGCCGAGCTCGCCGAGAACGACCGGCACGTGCGCGGCAACGTCAAGGTGCTGAACGGCTGGACGGGCGAGCCCGCCGCCGGCCGCGCCCGCCACATCGACGTCCGGTTCTGGCGCGCGCCCGCCGAGATCCTCGGCACCGACCGCGTCGAGGGGCTGCGGCTGGAGCGGACCGCGCTGGACGCGTCGGGCCGCGTCGTCGGGACCGGCGAGTTCGAGACGCTGCCCGTCGGGCTGGTGCTGCGCTCGGTCGGGTACCAGAGCGTCCCGCTGGAGGGCGTCCCGTTCGACGAGCAGTCCTTCACCGTGCCGAACGACGGCGGCCGCATCCTCGGCGCGGACGGCTCCCCCGTCCCCCGCGAGTACGTCGCCGGGTGGATCAAGCGCGGGCCGTCCGGCGTCGTCGGCACCAACAAGTCCGACGCGGCCGAGACCGTCCGTCACCTCCTGGCGGACCTGGAGGGCACCGACACGGCGCCCAAGCGCACCATCGAGGAGCTGCTCGAGGCGCGGGGGCTGCCGGTCGTCACCTACAACGACTGGCTCAACCTCGACGCCGCCGAGATCGCCCTCGCCCGCACCCTCGACCGCGGCGAACGCGTCAAGCTCGCCCGGTGGGAGGCGATGACGTCCGCCTGCCGCGAGGCGGAGTAGCCGCCCGGTGGTCCCCGCCTCCGGCCCGCGCCGCCGATCCGGTCGTGGACCGGTGAGACGGAAGAACCCGCCGGGAAACTAGTGACGAAAGCGTGCACGGACCGCTACCGTGCGCCTGTGACCGTCGGTCCTGAACTGTACGGGTTCCCCCCTCCCGAGACGGTGCCAGACCTCAGGTGGCTCGGACCCGACTACGTCTCCGTACTGGTGTACGACCTGACGCAGGGACTGCTGCGCCAGGACCCGCGCACGTCCGTGATGGGCGTGCGGTGCGAGGGCGAGCCCCGGCTCGCCCCGTCCGTCGACCCGGCCGGGGTCATCCGCGCCCATGACGCCTGCTTCCCGCTCCAGGTCTACGTGCAGGACGGCGCCGGGCGGCCGTGGCGGCTGCGGGGCCGGTGGACCTACTCGGGCCGCGAGCTCGGCACCCGCGCCGCGTCCATCACCCACTTCTGGCAGCTGCTGTCCGCCGAGGGCATCTGACGCGCCCCCGGCGGCGCTCCCGGGGGCGTCAGTCGGAGGTGGCGGGCTCGGGCGCGTCCGCGGCGGTGACGCGGGCGACGGCCTCGGTGATGTCGCGGGCCAGGTCCTGCGAGGTGAGGCCGCAGTCGGCGAGGATCAGGTCGCGCTTGGCGTGGTCCAGGAACTCCTGCGGGATGCCGAAGGTGCGGACCGGGGTGTCGACGCCCTCGTCGCGCAGCAGGCGGGCCACGGCGTCGCCGACGGCGCCCACGCGGCCGTTGTCCTCGACGACGGCGACCATGCTGTGCGCGGCGGCCGCGCCCGGCAGGGCCGGGTCGAGGGGCTTGACGAAGCGCGGGTCGACGACGGTGGCGCCGATTCCCTGGGCGGCCAGGCGCTCGCCGACCTCGACCGCGGCCGTCGCCATCGCGCCGACGGCGACGATGAGCACGTCGGCGCCGTTGGCGCCCTCGTGCCGGGCCAGCACGTCCATCGAGCCGATGCGGTCGACGGCGTCAAGGTCGGCGGCCACGGCGCCCTTGGGGAAGCGCAGCGCGGTCGGGCCGTCGGAGACCGCCAGGCACTCGCGCAGCAGCTCGGCGACGCGGGCGCCGTCGCGCGGGACGGCGATCCGCATGCCCGGCACGAGCTGGAGCAGCGACAGGTCCCACATGCCGTTGTGGGACGGCCCGTCGTCGCCGGTGACGCCGGCCCGGTCCAGGACGAACGTGACCGCCTGGCCGTGCAGCGCGACGTCCATCAGCACCTGGTCGAACGCCCGGTTCAGGAACGTGGCGTAGACCGCGACGACCGGGTGCAGGCCGCCGAGGGCGAGCCCGGCGGCGGACGTCACCGCGTGCTGCTCGGCGATGCCGACGTCGTAGATCCGGTCCGGGTAGGCGGCGGCGAAGTCGGCCAGCCCGACCGGGTGCAGCATCGCGGCGGTGATCCCCACCACGTCGCGGCGCTCCCGGCCGATCTTGACCATCTCCTCGCTGAACACGTTGGTCCAGATGCGGCCCTTGGGCTTCTGCACGCCGGTCTCGCGGTCGTACGGGCCCGGCGAGTGGAACTGCTCCTCCTCGTCGTTCTCCGCGGGCGAGTAGCCGTGTCCCTTGCGGGTGATGCAGTGCACGATCACCGGCCCGCCGAACGCGTGCGCCTTGCGCAGCGCGTGCTCGACGGCCTGCTCGTCGTGGCCGTCGATGGGGCCGATGTACTTGAGGCCGAGGTCCTCGAACATGGCCTGCGGCTGCAGGATGTCCTTGAGGCCCTTCTTGATCCCGTGCAGCGCCTCGTAGGCGACGTTCCCGACGACGGGCGCCCTGGGAACGGTCCTTTTGACGAGGTCGAGGGCCTGCTCGTAGGTCGGGGTGACGCGCAGGGCGGCCAGGTGGCTCGCCAGCCCGCCGATCGTCGGCGAGTAGGAGCGGCCGTTGTCGTTGACGACGATGATGACCCGGCGGTCCTTGCCCTCGGCGATGTTGTTGAGGGCCTCCCAGCACATGCCGCCGGTGAGCGCGCCGTCGCCGACGACGGGCACGACCACCCGGTCGCTCTCGCCGCGCAGCTCGAACGCCTTGGCCAGCCCGTCGGCGTAGGACAGCGCGGTGGAGGCGTGCGAGTTCTCGATCACGTCGTGCTCGGACTCGGCCCGGCTGGGGTAGCCGGAGATGCCACCGCGCCGTTTGAGCAGGGTGAAGTCGTGCCGGCCGGTGAGCAGCTTGTGCACGTAGGACTGGTGCCCGGTGTCCCACAGGATCTTGTCCTTGGGCGAGTCGAACACCCGGTGCAGCGCGATGGTGAGCTCGACCACGCCGAGGTTGGGGCCGAGGTGCCCGCCGGTCTTGGCGACCGCGTCGATCAGGAAGTCGCGGATCTCGTCCGCGAGGCTCGACAGCTGCGCGGCGTCCAGTCGTTTGAGGTCGTCGGGACCCTTGATCGACTCCAGCAGGCTCACGCGTGTCAACTCCTCCGTCGGGGACCGGTTCCCCTGGCTCGGGCCGTTCCGAGTTTAATCCCGGTTCGCCCGCGACGCGCCGAAGGGGACCTCCCCGCGGGGTGTGAAACGACTGACCCCGGCGAGGCCGATGGGGTAGGAAAAGAGCATGGCCGTCGAAGAGATCGTACTGCTCAACGCGGATGACGAGGCGGTCGGAACCGCCCCCAAGGCCGCGAGTCACCATAGAGACACGCCGTACCACCTGGCCTTTTCCTGCTATGTGGTGGACACGGAGGGTCGCGTTCTGATCACTCGCCGCGCCCTGTCGAAGCGGACGTTCCCGGGCGTCTGGACGGGCAGCTGCTGCGGCCACCCCGGTCCGGGCGAGGGGCTGCGGGACGCCGTGCTGCGGCGATTGCAGGACGAGCTGGGCATCTCCGGCGTGTCTCTGACATCCGTCCTCCCGGCGTTCCAGTACCGGGCGGTCGCCGAGGACGGCACCCTCGAGAACGAGCGCTGCCCGGTGGTGCGCGCCGACGTCCCGGCCGGCACGCCCGTCCGCCGCAACCCCGACGAGGTCGAGGACGCCGAGTGGTGGACGTGGCGGCAGTGCCTCGACCTCGCCGGCCGGCCCGAGTCCTCGCCGTGGTACCGGCTGCAGCTCGAAGAGCTGGCGCCGCTCGGCGAGCCGCGCGACTGGCCCGACGCGGGCACCGCGACGCTGCCGCCCGCCCTTCCCTGGTAGCCGCGTCCCTGGTAGCCGCGGAGAGGGGCGGGGGGACCCCGTCCGCAGGACCATTCCGGGGGCCGGGCGCGCGCCGCGCGCCCGGCACTTTGCCGGTATCCGAGTGATCACTTTTCCGTCCCCGGTGT